>NZ_NBYR01000031.1:0-24294 GCF_002119345.1 Halomonas sp. CSM-2
GCGACACTCTATCCACAAGCAGTTCCAAGCGACACGCGATCGCCAGATATGTCGTGCCTGGCGGGTGGAAAGGCATGACAAAACGGGCCGTCAGCACCGATCAGCACGGTGGGTTTTGGCAATAACGGGCTTGCGAAAGCCAACTTGCACGGGGCGAATGATCAAAAAGTGCTCGCTGGCGGTGATAGGGAAAGTGTCGGCGCCGGCTTCACGGATTCAGGTTATTGTTAGAGCTAGCCAGACATCCGGACAAGGTGCTATCTCGTCCTCGTTTAGAAAATTTGCTTTACGGCTGGGGCGAAGAGGTCGAGTCCAATGCGGTGGAGGTTCACATTCACCATCTGCGAAAAAAGCTTGAAAAGCATCTGATCATTAACGTGCGCGGGATCGGCTACCGGCTGGATAGCCAAGCACAATGAGATCGATACGGCGTTATTTACTTCGTACGCTAGCCATTACCTTGGTTGTCGCTGGGGGCATTGCGGTTACCGCCGCTTACTTAATTACCGATCACGAGCTAGAAGAAATTCTCGATACACAGCTCAGCCTGCATAGCCGGATTGTGGCTGGCCAATTGGACCCAGACGCGACCATTGACGACTACGCTCGCCTCGCTTCGCGCATGGGCTTTCCAGAATATCCGGCCCAGCTATATCGCGACGGTAACAAAGTACCAGTGAGTAGCTCTGAGTCAGGTACCAAGCTTTACCACGAGGAAGAGCTTAAATTAGTACTGGGTTTTTGGAATTCAGATGGCTCACCCAGGCTGTTAGGAGGTAAATGGAAGGATGCCGGCCCTTTCCCCGCCCCTTTCGAGGAGGGTTTTCGCTGGGAAAACTACGATGGTCATCGTTGGCGGGTGTTCAGCATGTTCGACGTTGCCAGCGACACCTGGATCAGCATGGGGCTACGCGGGTCGTTTCATGATGAAGTGGTGGAGCGGATCACCTGGAACAATTTATTGCCGATGCTCTTTTTGCTACCACTCCTCCTTTGGCTGATGAGTCGCATTATCCGGCGTGGGATAGCGCCCATCCAAGCGCTTTCCAGCCAGGTACAAGGCCGCTCTGCCAACGACCTGCGTAAAATCGATAACCCGGTTCCACAAGAACTTATTGAATTACGCCAATCGCTCAACGACTTTATCGCCCGGCTGAAAGCAACGCTAGAGCGCGAGAGGCGCTTCACTGCAGATGCGGCCCATGAATTACGCACTCCCTTGGCAGCGCTTAGAATCCACTTGGATAATGCGCAGGCCGGAGGCGATCAATCATTACAAAAGGCTTATGTTGGGGTAGAGCGGCTTCAGCGGGTAGTAGAACAGCTGCTTATTTTGGCGCGTTTGGATCAAGTCGCCACAGCATCACGGGCCACTATCGACCTTTACCCGATTATTGCTGAGTTGGTAGCCGAGCTATGGCCACTCGCTGAAGATCGAGATCAGCACTTGAAGCTAACAGGCTTAACCCGGCTGGAAGTTCGCGCCGACGACGTCGAGGTAGGCATTCTGTTTCGTAACCTGCTGGATAACGCCTTGCGCTATACGCCGAAAGGCGGCCAAGTAGAGGTAGAGTTGGCGCTTTGGGAGGGCTTGCCTCAGCTTATTGTCAGAGACACTGGACCCGGACTCCCCGATGCACTGTTAGAGAAAGTCACTGAGCGCTTCAGGCGCGCGTCTGGTCAAGGCACCACCGGTAGCGGATTGGGTTTGTCGATTGTCTCTGAGCTCGTGCAGCGCCAACAAGCAACTCTTACCCTCTCCAACCGTGAGCCCAGTGGACTAGAGGTGAGCGTGAGATGGGAACTTCCTACTTGAGCTCTGGCGCCACAGGTTGTCTTTTGCTGGTCATAAGACCCATGCATGCTGCCCAATGATGGTATTACACCTATGATACATTCAGAACACCATAGATCTCACCGTGCCGGCTGGCTGCGTGCCGCTGTGATGGGTGCCAATGATGGCATTGTTTCTACCAGCAGTTTGATATTAGGCGTTGCCGCAGCCAATACCACCCAAAGTGATATTATGCTGGCGGGTATTGCAGGCCTGGTGGCCGGCGCAATGTCGATGGCAGCGGGAGAATATGTGTCGGTAAGCTCGCAATCGGACACCGAAAATGCCGATCTCGACATCGAACGCAAAGCATTGGCTGAACATTACGAACTCGAGCAGGAAGAACTTGCCGCTATCTATGAAACTCGTGGCTTGACGCCTGACTTGGCTCGGCAAGTCGCCGAGCAATTGATGATCAACGATGCCCTAGGCGCGCATGCACGAGATGAGATTGGCATCACCGACATCAGCCAAGCGCAGCCACTTCAGGCAGCACTCTCTTCAGCCGCGACATTCACTATCGGCGCACTGCTACCGCTACTGGTGGCTTGGTGGGCACCCCCCGCGCTGCTTATACCTCTAGTCGCGTTGTTCTCACTGCTCTTTTTAGCCTTGCTCGGTGCTATTGCTGCCCGTGTTGGAGGAGCGCCCATTCTAAAAGCTGCGGCGAGAGTGATGTTTTGGGGCGCACTTGCCATGGGGTTAACATATGTCATCGGACATACATTTGGCGTGATGGCTTAAACGTCTGATCGGTTATAGCGACAATACTACAGGCTTGAATTTCGGCTAAGTGCCTGCACTCTTAGAAGGGTAGGCAACTCACAAGGAGACGTTATGACGGCGTTAGTGATTGGCGCGAACGGACAGATTGGCAAACAGTTCTGCGAGCTGGCCCAAAAAGCGGGCACGCCCATCAAGGCGATGATTCGCAGCGAAGAGCAGGTGCCATGGTTCAATGACAGAGGTATCGATACCGTCATTGCCGACCTGGAAGACGACTTTTCGCATGCCTTTGAAGGCTGTGATCAAGTGGTCTTCACCGCTGGTTCAGGACCGCACACCGGGCCGGACAAGACCCTGTTGATCGATCTTTACGGGGCCATTCGTGCTGCCGATATCGCCAAGCAGAAAGGTATTTCCCGCTACCTGATGATCAGCGCGATACGGGCCGAAAACCCCATGGAAGCGCCCGAGAAGTTGCGCCCCTACATGGCCGCAAAATTCGCCGCCGATGCCCATCTGCGCAACAGCGGCGTACCCTACGTGATTCTTAAACCCGGGCGTCTGACGGATGACGCCGCCAGCCAGCAGTTCGCAAGCTCAATCGACGAGGCCGGCGACAATCAAGTCTCCCGCGCCAATGTCGCGCATGCGTTGCACTACGCGCTGCAAAGCAGTGTTATCAACAAGGAGTTCGCGTTGCTGGACGGCAAGCGGTCGATCGACGAGATTATCAAGTAAACGTTCTCAATGAGCCACCAGCCGTTCAGGCGTTAACCCCCTTCATGCCTTCCGGCGTGTAGCGCTCACCGGTTACCGGAAGGCGCTCGGTGGCCGCTTCAAGTCGTTGCTGCTCATCGGCGGTCAGGGTGATGGACGCGGCAGCCGCATTCTCTTCAAGGTAGCGCAGACGCTTGGTGCCGGGAATCGGCACAATGTTATCGCCTTTGGATAACAGCCAAGCCAGCGACAGCTGCGCCGGGGTGCAGCCTTTATGGGTGGCCATTTCACCAATTACGTCGGCGATTCGGCGGTTGGCATGCATGGCCTGTTCAGAGAAGCGCGGCAGGTTAGGACGAAAATCACCTTCGCCGAAGTCGGCATTCTCCTGAAGTTTTCCCGTCAAAAAGCCACGGCCCAGCGGTGAGTAGGGCACAAAGCCGATGCCGAGTTCCTGGCAGGTGGGCAATACTGCTTGTTCAACGTCCCGCGTCCAGAGCGAATACTCGGTTTGCACGGCGGTGACGGGATGTACCGCATGGGCTCGACGAAGGGTCTCTGCGCTAACCTCGCAGAGGCCAATGTGGGCAATTTTCCCCTCTTTCACCAGTTGCGCCAAGCCCTCCATCGTCTCCTCAATTGGCGTGTCGGGGTTAACGCGGTGGACGTAGTAGAGATCGATCTGCTCGATACCCAGCCGCCGCAGCGATGCCTCGCAGGCTTGTTGGGCATAGTGGGCGCTGCTGTTCAGGCTACGTTGATATTCTCCAGGGTTGCGCACAATGCCAAACTTGGTGGCGATACGGACCTTAGGCTTGTGACTGGCGAGAAAGCGGCCAATCAACGCCTCGTTGTGATGCGGCCCGTACATATCCGCCGTGTCGAAAAAGTCGATACCCAGTTCTACCGCCCGCGCTAATACCCGAAGCGACTCGCTGTCGTCCCGAGGGCCGTAAAACTCGCTCATCCCCATGCAGCCTAAGCCGATAGCGGAAACGGTTAGATCGCTGCCCAGCGTTCGTTTTTGCATGCTATGTCTCCAGAAGTGACGCGTTCTTGAGTGGTGCCGTAGCAGCGTGGCACTATCCGTTAATGAAAAAAATTAACGAATTCGATAAACAAATTTCCGATTATGAAAAACACATGCCGCGTGGTTGGGTATGGGACGACACACGCATCTTTCTGGCAGTGGCGCGCCACGGCACGCTGAGTGGTGCCGCCGCTGAGCTGAACCTGGGCATCGCCACGCTCTCCCGGCGTATCGAACGGCTGGAGAACGCTTTAAAGCTGCCACTGTTTGTACGCCATCAATCGGGCTATCAGCTTACCGAGGAGGGCGCGGGGCTAATCGAGAAAGCCGAAGCCTTGGAGGCGGCAGCGGCTGCCTTTTCCAGCGGGGTTTCCAATACTGCGCAACTGAGCGGCAGAGTGCGTTTGGCGACCGCTGAAAACCTGGCCACGGCGCTGATTCTGCCCGCATTGCCGCAATTTCATGCGCAGTACCCCGGCATCACGCTTGAGCTGGTGACCGATATCACCACCGTCAACCTGCACCGTCGCGACGCCGATTTAGCCCTTAGAATGGTCAAGCCCGAGCGGGGCAATGTCACCCTTCGACGCTTGGGTATGCTGGGGTTCGGACTTTACGCGAGCCCCGGCTATACAGCGCAGCGCAAGGCTCATGATGACGCGGGCGATTATGACACGGATGCCTTTATCACCTGGGGGGATACGCAAGCGCACTTGCCCGCTGCCCAGTGGGTTGAACGGATGCTACGAGGTCGCGAACCTGCATTGACCACGACGTCGCTTGCGACCCAGCTAGCGGCGGCCAAAGCGGGGCTGGGGATCGCGGTGCTGCCGCACTTTCTGGCGCTGGAGGCTGAGCTCGTCTGCCTCGAGTCCGATATCGGCGTGGATCAGCCCATTTACCTGGTCATCCAGACGGATCTTACCCAATCAGCCCGTATCCGGGCCGTGGCGGATTTTCTGGCGGAACTGGTAGCCAGTAACCGCGAGCGCTTGAGTGGGTGAGTAGAGGTAAAAAGGCGGCATAAAGCTGTCTCGGCATGCTTGTTGAGCAGCAAGGAAGTGTTGGGCTACCTTGTGGTTTGAGTAAAAAAGGAATAATTTATACTCATGAGCGACTTTGAGTATGATGATGACAAAAGCGTAGCCAATCGGATAAAGCATGGAATTGACTTTCTAGATGCTCAGGCGCTTTGGAATGATCCTGATTTGCTGGAAATTCAAGCCAAATCATGATGATGAGCCGCGTTTTCTGATGATAGGGCTGATTGGTGATAAACACTGGTCTGCCGTCATCACCTACCGAAATGAAAAAATTCGACTCATTTCGGTAAGGCGCTCGCGTAAAAGAGAGGTAGAACTCTATGAAAGCTAACGACTTTGATCAAAAATTTGATCAGGATAGCGAAGACATCGTTGACGATCTTGATTTATCTACGGCACACCATGTTAATCAAGATCCGAAGCGAATCAATGTCGACTTCCCCGCTTGGGTGGTTGAGTCCCTGGATCGTGAGGCCGCCCGTATCGGCGTTACGCGTCAATCTATTATCAAAGTTTGGCTGGTTGAACGCTTGAAAGCCGAAGCGAGTCACAAGCTTCCGGACAACACGCAGCCTCACTAACGCCTTCGCATTTATCTCCCAAGCTCCCCCTTAAGCCATTCCGCCAGCGGCTCGCTTCGGCGGGGGTGGGTGAGTAAGTCCGCCTGAGCGGGCAGCCACAGGCAGAGCCGGGCGGGGGTTTCGATGCTGCCCCAGGGGGCAACCAGTCGGCCACTCTTCAGGTCGTCTTCCACCAATAGCGTGGGGGCAATCGCCACGCCCAACCCCGCCACGGCCGCTTCCATCAGGTAGTAAAGGTGCTCAAACCCCTGGCCTTTACGTAGCGCCGCTTCAAGTTGTGACTGCTCAAGCCCATGTGCACTGGCCCACTGCGGCCAGGCCTGAGGGCGCGAGGCGGTGTATAGCAGCGTGTTGTCGAATAGCGTTGCCGGGTTGGCGGGGTCGCACTGCGCGGCCAGTGGCGGGCTCGCCACCGCGCATATCTGCTCCGGGATAAGCTCGACGACGTCCACCTCTTCGGGCCAGGGCGGCTCGGAAAACGCCAGGCTCGCGCTGGCGTCCGTCTGCTTTTCAGGATGCTCACTTTCGCTAACCACCACTTTCAGCTTGAGGTCAGGCAGGTCACGGTGAAGGCGGTCCAGCCGGGGAATCAGCCAGCGGGCCAGCAGGCTGCCGGGGCAGGCGAGGGTGAAGGGCGCATCCTCCACATCACGTTTGAGCGCGGCGCAACTATCGCGCAGTTGGGCAAAAGCATCGCTCAGGCCGCTTTGTAGCTTCTCGCCGTGGGGCGTCAGCACAATGCCGCGGCCCGCTTTGGTAAACAGCGCCACGCCAAAATGGTCATCCAGGCTTCTTAATTGGCGGCTGACGGCGCCGTGGGTCACGCTCAACTCCTCGGCAGCGGCGGTCACGCTGCCCAGCCGGGCAGTGGCCTCGAAGGCGCGCAAGGCGCTAAGCGGTGGCAGGCTATTGTGCATTGATGTGTGACTCCAGCTCACAGGTTGATGACATCTTATCGATTTTTCTCCCCGCCTGCTTGCGCTACTTTCATTGCATTGTTCGATAACGCATTCAGAGGTCGTGATGAATCAACCTGTAGACATATCCCAGAGCCTGCCCGATGCCAACGGCCTGTTTGGCAACTTTGGCGGCCGCTTTGTCGCCGAAACCCTGATGCCGCTGATTCTGGAGCTGCAAGACGAATACACCACCGCCAAAAACGACCCCGAATTTCAGCGTCAGCTGGCCTACTTTCAGGGCGATTACGTAGGGCGGCCCAGCCCGCTCTATTTCGCCGAACGGCTGACCGAGCACTTTGGCGGAGCGAGCATTTATCTCAAGCGTGAAGAGCTTAACCACACCGGCGCGCACAAGATCAACAACTGCATCGGTCAGGTACTGCTGGCCAAGCAGATGGGCAAGAAGCGTATCATCGCCGAAACCGGCGCAGGGATGCACGGCGTCGCAACCGCCACCGTGGCGGCGCGTTTTGGTTTGCCCTGCGTCATCTACATGGGCACGACGGACATCGAACGCCAGCAGACCAACGTCTTCCGCATGAAGCTGCTGGGCGCGGAAATCGTCCCCGTCACTTCCGGCACCGGCACGCTCAAGGACGCCATGAACGAAGCGCTGCGTGACTGGGTCACCAATGTGGACGACACCTTCTACATCATTGGCACCGTGGCCGGGCCGCACCCGTACCCCGCCATGGTGCGTGACTTCCAGGCCGTCATCGGCCATGAAACCCGCGCCCAGATGCTGGAAAAGGAAGGCCGTCTGCCGGATTCACTTGTTGCCTGCGTGGGGGGTGGCTCGAACGCCATTGGGCTGTTCTATCCGTTCCTGGATGACCCGGACGTTCACATGGTCGGAGTGGAAGCGGGCGGCAAGGGCGTCAAAAGCGGCCTGCACGCTGCCAGCCTGAACGGCGGCACCCCTGGGGTCCTGCACGGCAACCGCACCTACCTGCTGCAAGACGAAGACGGCCAGATTACCGATGCCCACTCGATTTCCGCTGGGCTGGACTACCCCGGTATCGGGCCCGAGCACGCCTGGTTACACGAGCAGAAGCGGGTCGAGTACGTCTCGGCCACCGATGACGAGGCGCTGGAGGCATTCCAGATCTGCTGCCGCAAGGAAGGCATTATTCCCGCCCTGGAAACCGCCCATGCGTTGGCAGAAGTCGCCAAACGCGCGCCCCAGCTTCCCCGCGAGCACTTGATGGTGATCAACCTGAGTGGCCGTGGCGACAAGGACATGACGAGCGTCGCCCATCACCTTGGCGACAAATTCGGAGTGAAAAACGTATGAGCGCTATCCAAGAAAACGCGATGAACGCTACCGTGAGTCAGACCATGCGCAACCCAACACGTCTTGACCGCTGCTTCAGTACACTCAAGCAGCAAAACCGTCCGGCACTGATCAGCTACCTGACCGCTGGCGACCCGGATGCCGACACCTCGCGTCGCCTGCTGCACGGGCTGCCCGCCGCCGGGGTGGATATCATCGAGCTGGGCATGCCGTTCAGCGACCCCATGGCCGATGGCCCCGCCATTCAAAAGGCGGCCCAGCGCGCCCTGAACAACGGCCAGACCCAGGCCAAAACGCTGGACATGGTGCGCCATTTCCGAGAAGAAAATAGCACCACGCCGATTGTGCTCATGGGTTACTACAACCCCATTTACCGCTACGGCGTTGAGCGCTTCTTGACCGATGCCGCCCGTGCCGGGGTAGACGGCCTGATCGTGGTGGATCTGCCCCCCGAGCACGACGAAGAACTCTGCCAGCCCGCGTTTCGGCACGGCATCGACTTTATCCGCCTGGCCACCCCGACCACCGATGCCAAACGCCTGCCCCGAGTGTTGGCGAACGCCTCCGGGTTTATCTACTACGTCTCCGTGGCGGGCGTGACCGGCGGCAGCGCCCCCACACCGGAACGGCTGGAAGCCTCAGTTTCGCGCCTGCGGGAAGATACCGAACTGCCCATCGCCGTCGGCTTCGGTATCCGCACCGCCGAGCAAGCGGCAACCATTGGCCGCTATAGCGATGCGGTGGTGGTGGGCTCCGCACTGGTCGACTGCATCGAACACGCCACGACGCCTGATGAAGCCGTGGAGCGGGTACATGGCTTGGTCAGTGAACTGGCGGAAAGCGTCAGGGCCTGCCGGAGGTAGACAGAAGCGGAAACGACGCTGTGGGGCCGGAAACTCATGGCTATTAAATAAAAAGCGAATAGGGGTTATAAGGTGATTGGCGGTTGGACCATGTCATCGCTGTCGAAGTGTTAAACGCTCAGGACACAAGCGGCCTCCACACATGTTCGGCACCAATCGACAGCGCCACGGCGACCAATAGCCCCGCCATCAGCCAGTTGAAGCCCTTCACGACCCGCGTGCTTTTAATACGCTCACCCACCAGGCTACCGATGACCACGTAGCTACCTGGGGCGCCCGCCGCCATGGCGGACAGCCCCAGCGCCCAGATCACCAGGCTGACGCCCTGAATGCCCGCCGCCGGAAACTGAAGGGTGGCTATGGGCAGGGTCGCGACGATGGCCTTCGGGTTGAGCAGCTGCATCACCAGCCCATCGCGAAAGTTCAGCAGGCGCGGTGCATGATCAGGCTCGTCCAAATCCGCGCTGGCGCGGGCAATCTTGACGGCCAGGTAAACAATATAGCTACAGCCCAGCGCACTCACCAGGATCAGGGCGTTACCGCTGATCCAGGCAGCGCCCGCCCAGCCCAACACCAGCAGGTACACAAGCATGGCCGTTCCCACGCCCAGGCAAAACCCCACCGACTGTCTGGCCTGGCCATTGATACCTACATTCAGGCCGAGCAGATTCACAGGCCCAGGGGTGTACATGACGCCCAGGGCATAGGCGACGATTGCTAACATGTTGGAACCTCTAAGTGGGGTTTGGCTAACGCGTGATATCGCGCTGGTATTGGTGGGGCGTCATGCCGTAGATGCGCTTGAAGCGGCGATTGAAATGGCTAAGGTCGGCAAACCCAAACCGCAACGCCACCTCATTCAGCGGCGCCCCCTGATCCAGCGCTGCACGGGCCGCATTGATCCGGCAATTAATCACGTACTGGTGAGGCGTCATGCCGTAGTGCTGCCGAAACAGCCGCAAAAAGTGGTACTTGGATAAGTGCGCGGCCTGGCTGATGTCGTCAAGCGACATATCGGTTTCCAGGTGGGCGTGGATATACGCCCTGGCAAGGTCCAGCAGGGCATCCGGCCGTTGCGTGACGCGGCTGGGTTGAACGCGGCCGCCTAGCTGAACGGTTCGCTCTACCACCTGATAAAGCACATTCTCCTGGTCAATGCAGCTACCGGCCTGGGTACTTACCAAACGGGCCAGCTCGATAATGGCATGGCGCAGGGGCGCATCCTGAATCAGCGTTTGGTCGGAACGGAAGCCTGTGGCGCTTTCGCGGCCAAGTACCTCGGCGAACAGCGGCGTCACCTGTTCCGGGTGGGCATACACCATCAGGTAGTCCAGCGCTTGTGCGCCGCCCGAATGCCCGTCGTGAACTTCCTCCGGGTTGAACAGAATCACGTTGCCCGGCGGGCTGCGGTGAAACTGCCCACCGCTGAAAAAGTCCTGACGCCCGGCCAGCGTAACGCCAAAGGCATACTCCTCATGGGCATGCGGGTCGTAGCTGAAATCCTCAATCGCCGCCTTCAGCACCGTCAGTGTCGGCACATGATGACTCTTGAAGAACTCAAACCGGCTAGCGTTGCTCATGCCGACCTCCCCTGATGAAACCCAACACCTCGAAACACACCCCTAGCTTATGCCGACAATGTCACTGATGCTTGTACATAATTGCGCATCGACTGTGCAATGATGGGCTATCGCTAGCGAACACCACCAAGGAGTTGGTATGAGAAAACTCTTTTCATTGATGATGGTGCTGTTGTTGACCGGCTGCACCGTCATGGCGCCGCAAGTGGAACGTGACGCACAGCGTGACGCCGGTCTGGCCATCCAGGAAGTCTACGAACAGGCGCTGCCGACGCTGTCCGAGGACAAGCAGCGCCACTTTGCCCAGCGGCTCTACCGCCTGACGGGCGAGCAGCGCTGGCGGCCCCTCAATCGTGCCTACGGCGAGCGTCTAATGGTGCGACTCGAGGAAGACATCGCCGGCCTGGCTGAGCCTGGGTACGCGGCTACCCGCAGCCGGGCGATCGTTGCCGACTACTCCCAGCGCACGGCCAAGCAGCGCGCTCGACGTGCCATGCTGGGGGAGTGGGGGGAAATCGCCTTCGCCCGGTCTCTGCTGTTCCGGCTTGTCCAGGCCGAGTACCACGACCTGCTGCCAGCCATTGAGGACCACCAACGGGCGCTGGACTACCAGGCAGAGGTCGACTGGGCGGCCTTCCTGACCGACCCCTCGGTGATCGAGGTCTATGCTGCTCAGGTGGCCAACTATGCGTACTTCCTTCACCAGCTCGGCGTGATGGATCTGCGCCGGGAGGTGGAGGCAGCCTTCCGGCGCCACTATCCCCCCGAGCGAGTCGCCGAGCTCGACGACGCCGAGTACCGTAACTGGCTCTATGGCCTGACCCACTTCGTCATCGCTGACAGCCGCTACTACCAGCGGAAGGCGGACCCGGAAGTGCACGCTTGGGTGCTGGAAGCGCTGGAGCGGGAGGCAGCCGGTATCATGACCCGGGCCACGGCCGACATCCAGGCCGAAGTGGCACTGGCCTTCCAGCTAGCCGGTCGCGACGACCACCCGCTGGTGGGCCGGGTGCGCGAGGCGCTGGTGGCGGCGGTGGACCCGGCCAGCGGCATCATTCCCTCACCCTCGGGGGAAAAGGGACTGGCGGGGGGTGAACATCGCAACGTTCTGGCGATCATGGTGTTACGCTGGCCGGGCCATCTGTATCCCGGCCCCGACCTCTCGGACGGAGTGGGCCAGCGCTGAAAAGCCCTGACGGGCAGCATGGTGCCAACGTCATACGCTTGAGGAATTTACATGGGAAAGCTCTTTTCACTGATTGTACTGGTAGCGCTGGGTTACGCTGGCTTGTACGTCTATTACGGCGTGGCCGTACAACAGGAAGTTGAACAGCAACTGGAAGATCGCGGGCTCTCGTCCATCAACGTCGACGACGTGACGTACGTGCTGACGGCGCCGATCAGCACCTCAGCCAATATCGCCATTACCCTTACGTATCAGGGCGCTCAAGCGACCGTGGATATGGCCGTTCAGGGGCACCCGGTGTTCTCTGACGAAGTCAGTGTCGAATTTGACGGCCTCCAGGCGCTGCGCCTGGGGATCAGCTTTGGGCAGTAAAGGAGCCTTCATCATGTTGACCGGCCTGAGCGCATTTCCGCTAACCCCCATGAACGAGCAGGGCATTAACGAGCATGAGTTTGCTCGCCTGGTGGCGCGCCTGGCGGAAGCCGAGGTGGACTCCATCGGTGTGCTGGGCTCAACGGGCAGTTACGCCTATTTGAACAGTGACGAGCGTGCCCGCGTGGTCAGACTGAGCGTGGAAAGGGCCGCCAGGGTGCCCGTCATCGCCGGTATTGGCGCGCTACGCACCCGCGATGTGCTGATCAATGCCGAACATGCCCAGCAAGCAGGTGCAAGTGGCGTGCTGCTGGCGCCGGTGTCGTATCAAAAGCTCACCGATGAGGAAGTGTTCAGCCTGTACGAAACGGTCTGCCGCTCGCTGAGCGTGCCGCTCTGCGTTTACGACAATCCCGGCACCACGAACTTTCACTTCAGCGACGAACTGCACGGGCGCATCGCCCAACTGCCCCAGGTGCGCTCGATCAAGATACCGCCGGTGCAGAACGATCTGGCCGCTGCCCAGGCACGCGTTGCAGAGCTGCGCGGGGTAATCCCTTCTGATGTGACCATCGGCATCAGCGGCGACCCGGCCGCTGCCACCGGGTTACTTGCCGGGTGCGATGCCTGGTACTCGGTGATCGGCGGGCTCTACCCGGACATCGCACTGGCGCTCACCCGCGCCGCCCAGGCAGGCGATACCGAGCAAGCGATGGCCCGCTCCCAGGCACTCGAGCCGCTATGGGCGCTCTACCGTGACTACGGCGGCAGCCTAAGGGTTACCGCCACCATCGCCGAACTCACCGGTGACGTCAGCCAACCCTGCCTGCCTCAGCCGCTGAACACGCTGCAAGGCGAAGCCCGTGAAAGAGTCAAAGCCGTTGTTGAAACGCTTGCGTTAAGCTGAGGGCGTTGGCGACTTCAACGAAACCGTCACCCGTGAGAGCCACAGACATGCACTACCGCACCATGACCATCGACGACTATGGGCACCAGCGGGTTCTGGAAAGAGTGGTGGCATCAGAGCGCGCCAGCATTCCTGGTCATACGCTCAAGCAGATAGCGGAGGCAATTAAAAATGGGTGACAGGGACCTTGGGGCAGAAATTCTTGATGGTATCAATGAAATCAAGCAGTTCAAGAAGGGTAAATTGGCTCTACGAACGCATGAGCTTTCAGAACCTTCACCACCCAAAGAGATAAGGCTGAAATTGCACATGTCTCAGTCAGCATTTGCCGGTCTTATGGGCGTGAGTGTGCGAACCCTTCAAGATTGGGAACAGGGTCGGCGCGAGCCGCAAGGCCCTGCAATTGTGCTTCTGCGTATTGCTGAGCAACATCCAGAAGTTTTTAGTCAGTTGCACTGACCAAGTTTACGCAGTACTCACGCATTTTTTCTTTAAGTTGCTTCAAGAACGCCATTCTTGAAGCAACGGCTAGCTTGAAGCAACGGCTATGTACTTATTGTTGCTCGATGTCGGAGCAGATGGCTCGGGTCATATCCTGCGTGGTCGCAGTACCCCCAAGATCCATTGTTTGTTGGCCCGAGGCGGTTAATCGCTCTATAGCCGCCATCAGTCTCTCAGCTGCCGTCAATTCCCCTAAGTGCTCCAGCATCATGGCAGCTGTCCAGAAGGCACCCACGGGGTTGGCAATGCCTTTTCCAGCAATATCAAATGCTGACCCATGAATCGGCTCAAACATGGAGGGAAACGCTCTCTCAGGATTAAGGTTGGCAGTGGGGGCAATGCCCAAGCTGCCTGAAAGAGCGGCGGCCAGGTCCGACAAGATATCGGCATGGAGGTTAGTCGCCACAATAACATCCATGGTCTCGGGTTTTAGTACCATACGGGTAGTGGCTGCATCGACAAGTTCCCTATCAATCGTCACGTCAGGAAACTCTTTCGCAACCTCGAAAAACACTTCATCCCACAGCACCATGCCGTATCGCTGGGCGTTCGACTTGGTGACCAATGTGAGTTTTTTCCGCGGGCGGCTTTGGGCGAGTTGAAAAGCGAAACGGTGAATGCGTTCTATCCCTTTTCGAGTAAATATCGCCACCTCCGTGCCGACCTCCTCGGGATGCCCACGATGCGTACGGCCACCGTTGCCTGCATATTCACCTTCGCTATTTTCGCGAACGATCACCCAGTCAATTGTTTCAGCACCTTTTAAGCGGCTATTCACACCAGGGAGCACACGGGCAGGACGTACATTGGCATATTGGTCAAAGCCCTGGCAGATAGCGAGCCGAAGGTCCCAAAGCGATATATGGTCGGGAACCTCCTGGCTGCCTACCGCACCGAAGTAGATAGCATCAAATGTCGAAAGCTTTTCGAGTCCGCCCTCCGGGATGTATTCGCCCGTCTCGAGGTAGCGCTTAGAACTCCAATCGAAATCTTCGAATTCAAACTGAAAATCGTCACTTTTCTGCGATAACGTTTCCAGTACCTGCTTACCCGCTTCAATAACTTCAAGGCCTATTCCATCACCCGGTATAACAGCGACACGGTGATTGCGCATATCGTAAGCTCCTGCTTTTATAAAAAGCGTTGTTGTAACTTGTTGTGGCTGAGCGGCCAGGGCGTTATCAGTACCGCTCAGCGGAGATGCTTATCGAAGACGTTCATGAGCTCTCGTTTGTCCTCGAAACCAATGCCGGGCATCGCCGGGATAGCAACATATCCACTTTCGATGGGTGTCGAGTCGGCGAAGCCGCCGAACGGCGCAAAAACCCTCGGGTAGGACTCATTTCCTCCCAGCTTGAGGCCGGACGCGATGTTGAGAGCGAACTGGTGGCCACCGTGCGGAATACATTGTCTCGATGACCAGCCATGTTGCTTCAGCACCTCGAGCATGCGCAGGTACTCCACCAGCCCGTAGCTGAGGACGGGATCCATCTGCAGAATGTCGCGATCAGCGCGCATGCCGCCGTAACGCAGCAGGTTGCGAGCATCCTGATGAGAAAACAAGTTCTCGCCGGTGGCCATGGGGGGCGCATAGTGCTCACCCAGTTGCTGCTGCAAGGCGTAGTCGAGGGGGTCTCCCGCCTCCTCGTACCAACGAACCCCATAGGGGGCCAGGCCCTCCGCGAAGGCCAGCGCGGTCTTGAGATCAAAGCGGCCATTGGCATCAACGGCAAGGCGAGAAGCGTCACCGACAACGTCGATTGCCGCCTCGACCCGTTCGAGGTCTTCGGCCAAGGGCACCCCGCCGATCTTCATCTTGGTACAGGTATAGCCAAGGTCGAGATAATCGCGCATCTCGTCTTTAAGGGCACTGACCTGCTTACCGGGATAGTAGTAACCGCCTGCCGCGTAGACCGATACGTTCGCATCGGCTTTACCATCGCCATGACGCTCGGCCAGTAGCTGTGCCAGGGACTTGTTCTCCGTCTTGGCGACGATGTCCCACACCGCCATGTCGATGATGCCCACCGCCACCGAACGCTCACCGTGCCCACCGGGTTTCTCGTTGGCCATCAATACGTTCCAGACCCGGAAGGGGTCGAGATTGGCCCCGCTGTCATCGACCAGGGCCGTGGGGTCGGCTTCACGCAGGCGAGGCAGGAAGCGCTCGCGCAACAGGCCACTCTGCGCATAGCGGCCATTGGAATTGAAACCGTAGCCCACTACCTGACGGCCATCGACCCAGACATCGGTATAGATCGCCAGGACCGATACATCCATCTTCGCGAAGGAGATATAGGCGTTGGCAATGTCCGAGGCGATTGATACCCGCGCCTCACGAATATCGGTGATTTTCATGCATCACTCCTACTAAAAAAACAGACCCGTCGGCAGGCGCACATTGAGCACCTCCGTGAAGGTCAGGTAAAAGACGCCGACTAGCACCACAATGATGGGGCTCCACTTCAGCATGCGCTGCCAGCTAACCACCGTCTCGACCCTGGCGAGATACCAGGTAAGCGCGAAAAAGGCGATCAGCGTCGTGAGCAGAAACCCCAGCAGGTCGACCAGGCCCCACCAGAGAAAGAAGCCGATGATCACCGTGACCAGGCGCAGTGGGCTGCCGGTGATCTCGACTTGGCGGCCACTCGGCTTGACGAAGCCCTTGACGATCAGGGCGACCGAAATGAGAGTGAGGATCAGCAGGACGGCACGCGGAAAAATGATGCTCAGCCTGCCGATATCCGACCGCGGAAACCACAGCGCGGCACCGAAAATCAGGCCGAGAGCGCCTGCGGCGATATCGGTATTGAGGCGCACGATCATGACGAGCCTCCGCTATCCTCTTCGACCTTGTCCAAAAGCCCCTTGCGGGCCAGCCACATGGGCACCAGTGCCGTGGCGGCGCCCAGCAGCACCATGCCGGCCAACACCATGGAAAGCGGATTGCTCACCAGCCGCAGCCAGGGAATCGGGTCGACGACCGCCGCCATCAACGTCTGCACATAGCCCTGTTCGGCAATGCCACCCAGGATCAGGCCAAGCACGATGGGGGCCGCCTGGATGCCGATCAGCCGCAAGAAGTAGCCAGCCGTGCCCAGGATGAGCATGATGCCTACATCCAGCATGCTATTGCGCAATGCAAATGTCCCAAGGATGGTCACCATGGCGATGCTCGGCACCAGGAAATAATAAGGCGTGCGAATGACCACACGATGGATCAGGCGCCCGCCCAGCAGCCCCACCGGCAACAGCATCAGCGCCGATAACCCCATGGAAAGAATGAAGCCGTTGGTCAACACCCCAGACTCGGTGAACAGGTCGAGGCCCGGTCGCAGCCCATGCATCAGCAACACCCCGAGAATGATGGCATCGGGAGGCGCCCCGGGAATGCCCAACGTCAGCAGCGGCACCATGCTGCCAGCGACCATCACGTTGTTGCTCGACTCCGAGGCCACTACGCCATCGATGTTGCCCTTGCCGAAACTCTTGGGATCCTTGGAGAAACGCCGTGCCTCGTTGTAGGCCACCAGGCTGGTGACGTTTCCCCCGGCCCCCGGAATGATCGCGATAATCTGCCCGATCAGGCAGGAGCGGATCAGGTTGACGGGCTTGATGAAGATATGCCGGGCGATCCTGGCGATGGAAACCTCTTTCTTGCGCAGCTCGCCACCGCCGGGCAATGCCCCGCGCCCCTCAGCCGCCATGGTCAACAGTTCGGGGACCACGAACAGCCCGATCAATGCGACGATCAGCTCGATGCCGCCTTGTAACGGCGGATAGCCAAAGGTGAAACGGCTCTCTCCCCCGACCGGCGACACCCCGATCGTGCTAAGCAGAATGCCAATACAACCCGCCAATAACCCTTTCAAGAGCGAGTCGCTGGACAGACTGGCGACCAGCGTCAGCCCTAACATCGCCACCCAGAACATTTCTGAGGGGCCGAAAGCAACCGCCAGCCGGGCAAGCGGCGGTGCAAGAATCAATAGAAAGATGACCCCGATGATGCCGCCCACCACTGAGGCAATGGTCGCTGCTGCCAGGGCCTCATAGGCTCTGCCCTGACGTGCCATGGGGTAGCCGTCGAACGTCGTGGCAATGGACGATGGGGTACCGGGGGTATTGATCAGGATGGCCGTAAAAGCACCGCCATAGATAGACCCCATGTAGACCGCCCCCAGCGCGATCAACCCCTGCAGAGCTTCCATTGAGAACGTGAAGGGGAGGAGCATGGCAAGCGCCATCGTGGCCGTCAGTCCTGGCATGGACCCAATGAAGAGTCCCGCCGAGACGCCCAGCAGTACTGTGAAGATACTTTCAAAGGTAAGGAGGGAGGTCAGCGCCTCCAGTAACATCTCCATGAGTCACCCTCCCAGTGGCCACGCGTGTGGCCATCATGGTTCAAGAAAAAGGGGCCCACTCAGGAGCCCCACGGAGGGAAAGGTGTTACTCGGCCTCTTCGAGGATGGGGCCGTAGGCCTCACGCAGCATGGCCATGACCTCGTCAACTTCATCACCGGTGATGTATTCCATCACGAAGCCCAGCGGCTCCTGTTTCTCGGTGATCTGCCGGTTGGCCTCTGCGAAGGCTTCTTCGAGGGTTGCAACCACCTCGTCGGGGGTGTCCTTGGGCACCGCAACGCCGCGATAAGCACCGCCCACGATGTCGTAGCCCTGCTCCTTGAAGGTGGGGGCATCAGGCAGCGCCTTGACGCGCTCTTCGGCGGCCACGGCCAGAACCTTGACGCTATCGGCCATCTCGGTGCCCAGCATGGTGTAGTTAAAGATACCGGCGACATGGCCACCTTCCAGGGCCCCTTTCAATGGCCCGGTCCCCGAGAAGGGAATGTAGGTCAGATCGATATCGGCTGCTTTCTCGAAGCGCAGCATGTCCAGGTGATTAGCGCTGTAGGTACCACTGCCGCCCAAGGTAATCGCCTCTGGATTCTCCTTGGCGTCCTCTACGAGATCTTCCAGCGTATCGTAAGGGCTATCGTCGGAGACGATCAGCGCATTGGGAGTTGAGTGGAAGAAGGTGACGATTCTCCAGTTGTCGGTCTCGTAACCGGCGTCATTGCGCTGGATCGGCTGGCCGATGATATGCGGAATATTGACCCCGATGATCTCGTAGCCGTCAGGCTCAGCGCTGTTCTGGAATTCGCTCCAGGCCACGGCACCCCCGCCGCCCGGCCGGTGAGTCACGTTGACCGACACGCCAAGCTCCTCTTCCAGGATCGGCTCCTGGAAACGCGCCGTCACATCGGATTCACCGCCTGGATCGAAGGGAATGATGTAGGTGATGTCTTCTTCTGGGTACTCAGCCTGGGCCATTCCGGCAAGGCCCATGGTGGCGATTGCCGTTACGGACATCGCGAGCGTCTTGTAGGTAAATGTCATAAAGTGGTGCTCCGAAGTAGTTGTATTATTTTATCTACGTTTCTTCGTCGTTATGGGCAGTGACGCGAATCAGGGCCGTGGTGTTTGTTTTTATATTTCTCGGCCTGCGTCCTACGGGATCGTTACACACCCTCATTCGCCAGGGTGAACGACCTTACAGTTCAAGCTAGTCGAGTTGTAAAAGTTGTCAAATCCCTATCCTTCGAAGACGCGCCGACGCGAACTGCTCAAGTGATGCTGCATACAAAAAGCGGCACGCTCAGGGTCTTCCGCAAGGATGGCGTCGTGGATGTCACGGTGTTCGACCTGTACTTCGGGGACATGGCGCTCTGGGCGTCGCAAGCCCAGGCCGCGGGCCATGTTTTGGCCATACGTGATGGCGGGCTTAAGCGACAGCAGGGTATCGGAGAAAAACCGGTTATGCGTGGCGTGAGCGATGGATAGATGAAAGTTGAAATCGGCATCCACGCCCAGCTCATTGTCGCGGATACGCTGCTCTAGCAATGCCAGCGCTTGAGCCAGTGCCACACGTTCTTCGTCTGTTGCCTTGATGGCCGCGAGTCGTGCGGCCTCGGTTTCCACGGCGATTCGGAACTCAAAACAGCGTTGGATATCGGCCAGGCTTTCCAGCGGAGCGAACTCAAGCATGGCACGCTCGGGGCGCCGCTGGACGAAACTTCCCGCCCCACGTTGTGAGCGAACTAATTCATCATCGCGCAGCCTGGCCAACGCTTCGCGCACGATTGGACGCGACACACCGTAATAGGACGCCAACTGTTCCTCTGATGGAAGCCGCTCACCCTCACCGAATTCACGCTGAATAATTCGGTCGACAATATCGCCGTAAACCCGGTCGCTAAGCTTCTGGCCCTTGCCGTCTGGCATCTCCCTGGAAGGGGGCGCTGGCGAGACTTTTTCCATGGATGGAGGCATGCACTTTCCCCAAAACTGTTGGTCGTCACTGTTTATTCACTCCCAGCATACGCCAGCAAAGTGTTGGGCCTCCATCTTCAGCGCGGTTCAATCGTTACCTGAAGAACCCGGCAACGAACGATAGCGGGTTCGGTCTCCCTGAAAGCCTCGCATGGATGCCCAGCCCGATGGGCTTTGGCGCTGAGACATCGGCCGATCAGTGGAATATGGGGTCGGGTGCCATGTAAAGCGAGATAGAAAGAGCGCCCGCATCGGGGGCGCTTTTGCGGATTGGCTATCAACAGGTGACGGAATGCATTTTCGACTACAGTTAGTTACATAATGTTGAGGCCGCCGAATGCGCTATGCCCAGGGGTATATAGCGCATCCGCTGCTCCTCCGTCATCGGTCATGAGCACTGTTCAAGTGCGCATCATCATGGGGAACACCATGACAAGACAAAAACTGATCCTGCTCTTTGATGGCACCTGGAACGACCCTGAAGACCAGACGAATGTTTATCGTCTTACACGGCTCATCCACGATTACGATGGTGATGTAAGGCAACGGTTCTATTACGACCCTGGTGTGGGTACCTCCAGGTTTCGGCGCATCAGCGGCGGTGCCTTCGGTTTCGGGCTGAGCAAACATTTACGGAAAGGCTATGACTGGCTTTGCAGGCGTTACCAGGAGGGCGATGAGATATGGATATTCGGGTTCAGCCGTGGTGCCTACACAGCCAGAAGCCTGGTGGGGCTGATACGAAAATGCGGGTTGGTGCACGTGGTCACGCCAGGCTTGCTCGGCAAGGCCGAAAGCATTTATCGGGACAAAAATCTGCACCCGGATGCTGACGCTTGTAAGGATTTCAAGAAACGCTACAGCCGCCAGCCGAGGATTCATTTCATTGGCATATGGGATACCGTCGGCGCGCTGGGCGTGCCCGGCACCACCCTGTTTAAAAGCCAATACGATTGGCACGATACGGAGCTTTCCAGCATTGTCGACCACGCTTACCAAGCGGTGGCGCTGGACGAGCACCGGGAGACCTACAACGTCTCGCTCTGGACCAGCAAGGACGGCAAGCCCAAAGCCGGCAACCGCGACGTAGAGCAGCGCTGGTTTATCGGCGCCCACGCCAATGTCGGCGGCGGTTATGGCCCCGACGACATGCTGCCCGACATACCGCTGAACTGGATGTTGGGCAAGGCGGAAAAGGCGGGCCTGAAAGTGAATCCATTCGACGTTGCCGAGGAGGCCTGGAAGGCCGCGCCAAGAGATTCTTTCGCCGAGTTTCTGTGGGGGATTTACGGCAAATTCAAACGCATCGGAAACGCAGAAGACGGCCGATTCTACCGGCAATATTCCCAAGGAATGCAGGGAAAACCGGCGGTCAATATCTCAATCGATGACAGCGTCTGGAAGCGCTGGGCCGATACAACCTGCGATTACCGGCCACGCACCTTGATCGATGCCAAACTGACCCCACCGGAGCAATAGGCAGGGCGGGCAAGCTTCATTGGTGTGACTCCATTCGCCAAGTCTGCCAGGGCGCAGTATCATAGGCTGCTAATCAAACCACAGAAGCCACTACTATGTCGTGCCCACCTTGCCCCCGTTGCCAATCTGAATTTGTCTATCAGGATCAAAGCCTGCTCATCTGCCCGGAATGCGGCCACGAATGGAACCCCGCTGAGACTGAGATGGAAGACACCCTAACGGTAAAAGATGCCCATGGCACGGTATTAGTGGAAGGCGACAAGATAACGATGATCAAAGACCTCAAGGTCAAAGGCAGCTCACTGGTACTCAAGGTGGGTACCAAAGCCGTTATCAAGCGGCTCGTGGATAGCAAGGATCACCAACTGGACTGCAAGGTCGACGGCGTCGGCGACATGATGGTCACCGCCCATTTTGTGAAAAAGGCCTGAAGAAGATCCGGAATTCTTCGATCCACTTCACGACGCAGTAAGCTGAGGCTCATCCACCACCACCGCTTCACGCAGCGTTTCAGCGAAGCTTGCCAAGGCTGGCGTCCAGGATTCCTGTTCGGGGGCGACAAAATAGGTATCGACATTGGCGATGGACGTGGGCAATTCCAGATAGTGAACTTCGAAGCGGTGCTGGTGGGCTTCGACCGTCCCACGTGGCAGCACCGTGTAGCCCATCCCCGCAGAAACGCACCCAAGCATCGCGTCCAGTGACCCGAACTCGAATATCCGGCCTGCATTGACGCCATAGGATGCCAGCAATAACTCGATCCGCTGACGATAGCTACACCCTTGGCGAAACGCCAAGAAGGCAGACGTCAGCAGTTCTTGAGAAGAGGGCATCGTCGTCATAGGCGTTGAGCCCACTAACACGAGCTGCTCACTAAACGCTTTGAGCAAGTGATAGCGGGGATGCTCGATACGTCCGGCCACAAAGACACAGTCCACCTGGCCGTTTAGCAACCATTCAACCAGTTCAGCCGTTGGGCCGGTCTTGAGTTTGATATCAACCTCGGGCTGCGCTGCGTGGTACGCGGCCAGTATCGGCGGGAGTCGTAGCGCGGTCGTGGTTTCCATGGCGCCTATGCGTAGCTGGCCACAGGTCTTATCTTGCCCCTTAAATAGCGATACCGCTTCATCATGGGCAGCCAACATGCGTTCAGCATATTCCAGCATCGCCAACCCCGCACTCGTAGGGCGAACTAGCCCCGCACGATGAATGAGCTGTACGCCTAACTCCTCCTCAAGCTTCTTAATGTGGGCCGTCACGTTGGATTGCACGGTGTGTAACTGTTTTGCGGCCGCCACGAAGCTGCCTGTTTCGGCCACCGCCATGAATAGTCGCAGCGATTTAAGTTGCACGCGCCATCTCCCTGTCAGGCTATCTCTAAATAAGATAGTAGCTATCATAACTAATCGTTTCTAGAAAACACTCCCTCACGCGTAGTCTGTCTGTGTACCAACGCGCTGCCCACCTTGTCTGAATGGCGGCACGAAAAGGACACGACATGATGAACAGTAAGCTTAATAGCCAAGACTTGCCCGCGCTGTTAACTGGGGTAATGGCGACGTTGGCTGGAATTGGCATTGCTCGCTTCGCCTATACGCCGCTATTGCCTGCGATTATTCAACAGGGATGGTTCACCGCGAGCCAAGGCGCCTACCTTGGGGCCGCCAACCTGCTGGGTTACTTTATCGGCGCACTCGCCGCCCACTCGCTGAGTGAGCGCTTTTCTCCTCGCAAGGTGGTCGGCGCAAGTTTCGCGGGTATCGCACTAAGTTTTTTGCTCTGCGCTGGGGAGGGCGGTTTCACCTGGTTTTTCTTCTGGCGGTTAGTATCGGGCATTGCCGGAGCCATCTTAATGGTCGTTGGCCCCTCGCTGGCGCTGGCAGCCACCCCACCTGAAAAGCGAACCCGTGTCGGTGCCATGGTGTTTACCGGTATTGGTCTGGGGGCACTGCTTTCGGCCTCCATCGTGCCGTTACTCATTGAGTTAAGCCTAGCGTTCACCTGGGGCACGTTGGGGCTGCTCTGCATTATGGCGGGTTTTATATGCGACCGAGGCGTCATTCGCCTAGCCTCACCGGTAGCGGCTAACCCAGGGGGCAATGGTCGCAAGGGCTATGCGGGCGTAAAGGTAGTCGTGCTGCTTGTCATCGGTGCTTATGCCCTGGATGCCGTTGGGTTTGTGCCCCATACCGTGTTCTGGGTGGACTATCTCGCTAGGGAAAATGCCCTGGGTAATCAAGCCGCTTCCCTACAGTGGGGCATCTTCGGGTTGGGCGCCTTGTGTGGGCCGTTCATGGTAGGCGCGCTGGCGCAGCGAATAGGCTGGCATCGCGGTTTAGCGATCGCCTTTGTGGCGAAGGCCGCTGCCGTCTCGCTGCCGGTGTTCTCGCTAGCATTCCTCAGTCAATCAGTTTCCTCTTTCATGGTGGGGGCGATGATCCCCGGCATTGTTGCACTCACCTCTGGTCGCCTTGCTGAGCTGGTAGGGCCGACCGCCCACAAAAAGCTCTGGGGGCAGGCCACCGCCGCCTTCGCTGCCGCCCAAGCGGTGGCGGGTTATGCCATGTCAGCGCTCTACGAGCTCTGGGGTACCTACGCGCCACTGTTTGCCATCGGCGGCCTCATGCTAGCCGGAGGCTTTTTGCTGGTGCTTCTAAGCCGTGGTGTGCAACAGCGCCACAGCCATCTCTCTGCTCAAAACAGGAAGCAATAATGGAACTCTACCTGAACGCAACGTCACCTTATGAGTTATTGTCAAATTCTGTGTATGGCCGGTCAGGCGGCAGTCCTGTCTGACTGATCGGTCAAGGGTTCGCCGTCCTTGAACTGGACGTTGTTCACGACCAGCTCCAGCTTGTTGAACCCCTTGATCCGCTTCCAGCGCTTCTGGGC
>NZ_NBYR01000015.1:0-149631 GCF_002119345.1 Halomonas sp. CSM-2
TTGGCGGCGTGAGAGTGGCGAGAAGGTCAGTTTTTCAGGTACCATTTTGGAAGCGGCTGTTGGTGCTTGATGGATTGGTTAGGTTCTTGAAATCATAGCACTTTCAGCCGCTTTCTTTTATACCCTGTGAGAAATCCGGGCTAGATGGCAGGAGCTATAAGTATTCGTACCCGCCTACAGAAATTATCGAGGAATACTTAAGAAGTTCTGTATACATGGTTAACACTGATCATGGGTTAAAATTCATAGGCGAAACCACAAAGCTTAATGAAATAGAAGAGGATTTGATGTCTTTTTTCAACCAAGGTCAAAGCGCATCATTTCCTGAACTTGATAAATACTTATCTAATAAAGGTTATGGAAGACCACACATACTAAAAACTACAAATTTTTCACCGTTAGTATGTGTAGATAAGACTAAAGGCCGAAGGCATTATGTATACAGTCTTGTTGGTCATAGAGCTGCCGCACAGGATGATGATTTAGGTATTGATACCTATGAAATTTATCTTCGTAGACTAAGAAAGCTTCTAGAAGCCGGGACGGATGAAACAATAGAAAAAATAGCAAGAAGAGAACAGCGCATATTACAAGAGTGGCTATTTAAAGGTAAAACGCATGAAAATTGCGCTGTTTGCGGGTTAGAGTTCAGCGTAAATACTTTAGTCGCCGCACATAAAAAGCCGAGATCAGATTGTAATGATGCAGAACGATTAGACCCATATATTGTAATGCCGGTGTGTTTGATGGGGTGTGATTATCTTTACGAAAATATATATGTCTATATCGAAGGTACTGAGATAAAGCGTGGTCTGTCTTTTCTGAACGCAAGTTCTGAATCTAGCTTTATTGAAAAACTTGTTGGCCGGACAGTTGATTCAAAATGGCTTTTAGGCAATCAGTCATATTTTCGTTCGCCTAACAAAGTATTGCAGCGGACGAGCCGCTGAATGCGGCGTTATATGTCTAGTATATTTGTCAGTAAGACGTTTAAAGAGGATTTAATGAAAACATTTTTAACAACATTAATCTTATTACTGATTGGTGCTACAGCTATCGCCAACACACATGAAGAAGAGGAGGCAAGTTCAGCCATTAGAACTTCCAATTTCGAAATGAGTGACACCTCTTCACATAATCAGCTTGATAAAATTGATATGTACAAGCTTTTATATGAAAATTCGGCTTCCGCAAATGAAAGAATTATTTCAACCATGCATTGGGCCATTGGTATTGTTGCAACCTTTATTTTAGCGATATTTGGTAGTCAAATATTTTTCAATTACAGAATAAATAAGGAAGAAATAGGGTCAATTAGAAGCGATATAGATGAGAAGTTTATTTCACTTAAGTCTGATGTTGTTGGCGACATATACTCGATAACTAGAGATAATGAGAGGGCGACGAGAGAAGAGTTAATGCGGGTTGCTACAGAAGGCTTGGATGCAATTTCTGAAAAACAAAAAGGCTTAGAAAAATACTTAGACGCTAAAATCGAATCTTTAAATAAAGAAAATCAAACGCTGAAAGAAAACGTAATGTTAGATATTAAGGATATAAAAGTCGACCTAGGAAGAATGTCAGGATATGTTTGGGATCTTAAAGGAGTGAAAGCTAATGCGCTTGGGCAATGTATTGAAACTGCAATAATGCAGATTGACCTGGGGAGAGATCCAAAATACACATTAAGGGATTTGGCTGAAATTTTAAACGAATCAGATAGCATTAACAAAGCATTTGCTGAGAACCTCGAAGAATTAATAAGCAAGATACCCGAAAACCATGATAGCTTAAAGCAAGAAATCGAAAAAGCTTACAAAGCGAAGAGAGTTTATGTTTTCGTCGATGACCCCGACAGGCCCGGGTATTCGAAAGTCGAATATATTTAAATTGGAATGAAAATAGTAATCTAGGTGAGCGAATAATTTGGCTCCACTCAGCCGCTGTGAATTCGAAAGGCCTACATCAGATTTTTTGGTTCTGGGTTTTGCTCTTAACATATAACAAGGCCAGTCATGGCGACGGCTACTACATTGCGGCTTCGCCTTCATTCCGTAACCGCGCGTGCTGAGTGGCGTTGAGCCTGTAGAAAAAACCGCTGACCCCTAAGTTTTGGTAGGATCGAGAGAACAGACGAGGAATGATCAGCATGCCGCACTTCAAGGCTTATAACTACGATCAGAGCGCCATTGCGGTGATCAACTACCAAGATCAGCTCCAGCCAGGCACCTTTGAGCAAGCCGTACATTACCTGGTTAAGCTCAAGCACGACTTGTTTGTCTTCTATCCCAAGTATCGCAACGGCGCGATCAGTCGGCTGTCTATGATGCAGCTATTCTACAAACTCAGTGTTTTACCAACCCAGGCTATTTAAGGCGATTCATCAATATTATGACCAGAAAAACACTAGGATTGAAAACAAAAAAGCAGGTAGATGCCAAGCCCGCCGACGAAGTTGAGGATCCATTCCCCAATGATCCCGAAAAACGTTTTTTAAATGGCGTCGCTATTCATCCTTCCCCACGCATTGTTTTAGCGCCTGGCTCTAATCAGCGTACGGTGCGGGCGATGGATTTGATTACGCCCATCGGGATGGGGCAACGGGGGTTGATTGTGGCGCCGCCAGGCTCTGGCAAAACGACGATGTTAAAACATATCTGTCAGGCCGTGGCTGAGGCTCATCCTGATATAAAGCTGTATGCCTTGCTGATTGATGAGCGCCCTGAAGAAGTGACCGATTTTAAGCGCAGCGTGTCGGCAGAAGTGCATGCATCATCGTCAGACGAAACCTACACACATCACGTAAATATGGCCGATAAGCTTCTTGAGACGGCGCGTAAACAAGCAGGCGAGGGGCATGATGTGATGATCGTGATCGATTCGCTGACCAGACTTTCGCGCGTTCACAATTCGGAGCAGCGGGGCAATGGTCGTACGATGTCGGGTGGGCTGGATAGCCGAGCGATGGAAATACCGCGAAAACTGTTTGGCGCTGCAAGAAAGATCGAGAACGGCGGATCGCTCACCATACTGGCTACCGTGCTAGTGGATACGGGAAGCCGTATGGATCAGGTGATTTTCGAGGAGTTCAAGGGCACGGGCAATATGGAGCTGGTGTTATCCCGCGACGTGGCCAACCAACGGATCTTCCCGGCGATCGATATTGCCAAAAGCGGTACCCGGCGAGAAGAGCTTTTGATTGATGAAAGAGATATTGAGAAAGTACGCACACTGCGCAGAGCGCTAACGCATCTTAAGCCAATAGAAGGCGCGCAGAAGCTGCTTGCGCTGTTGGAGAAATACCCTACGAATGCCGAGCTGTTGGATGCTTTCTCGCCCGCTGAGTAGAAGTGAAGCTCACCTATATATGCGTACAAGAGGTGAGCTTCTTTGTTAAAGCTTAACGACTTCTTTTTTTGACATGGTCCAAGTTAGAGGCGGGTACGGCTTTTTTAACCGGAAAGCCCTCAACTTCTTTGCGCTCAATCGTGTTTTTCAGCCGCTTTTCAATCGCACACAGATTTTTAAAGTCGCTGATGTCGACCAGCGAGATGGCTTCACCGGAGGCACCTGCACGGCCGGTGCGGCCAATGCGGTGGATGTACTCTTCGGGCTGGAAAGGTAAATCGTAATTCACCACACGGCTCAGTTCACCAATATCCAACCCTCGAGCGGCCACCCCGGTGGCTACCAGGTACTTCAGTTCGCCCGCTTTGAACTGATCCAACACCTTCTCACGCATGGCCTGGCTTCTGCCGCCATGAATGGAATCTGCTGTAATACCGCGTTTTTCCAGTTGGGCAACCAGCTTGGCCGCACTGTGTTTTTTCTCGACAAAAATAAGCGCCTGATCCCACGCTTGCTCATTGATCAAATGGCTCAATAGGGCGGACTTGGTGTCTTTGTCTACTGTGATCAGCCACTGTTTGATCGTGGTGGCGGCGCGGACATTGGGCGTAATCGAGATGTCAGCCGCCAGGTTGGTCATCTTGCTATCTGAAAACGCATTGGCGATGGCGCGAACGTCATTGGTCATGGTGGCCGTGAACAGCAGGTTCTGACGGTTTTCAGGCAGGCGCACGATGACTTTGTGAATATCATCGACAAAACCCATGTCCACCATTCTGTCTGCTTCGTCCAATACCATGGCTTCAAGTTCATCAAAGTGCAGCGCACGCTGATGCGCTAAATCAAGCAGTCTGCCCGGCGTGGCAACCAGAATATCCACGCCTTCGATTAGGCGCTCCTTTTGCGGTGCGGTATCCACCCCGCCATACGCGGCCATCGAGGTTAAGGGCGTGTGTTTAGCGTATTGCGCCACACTGGCTTCGACCTGAACCGCCAGCTCGCGGGTTGGTACCAGGATCAGCGCACGTATGCGTTTGCCGTGCAAGGTTTCCGCGTTACTGAAGCGTTCCAGAAGCGGCAGCACAAAAGCAGCGGTTTTGCCTGTGCCGGTTTGTGCGGTGGCGATCAAGTCGTTACCCGAAAGAATGGCAGGAATGGCTTGTTCTTGGATGGGCGTTGGCGTTTTGTAACCGAGCTCGGTAATCGCTTGAACAAGAGGACTGGATAATCCTAGTTTTGCAAATGACATAAGGCGCTCTGACAGATAGTCGTGAGGGGTGTCGAAAATAAAAAGTGGTGCAGTATAGCGCGAGAGCCGCCGTTCGTTTCTCGAATTATCCAATCTGCGTCATAGTGTTGTGACCTAACCCCCTGCTTGCGGCGTTAGAGGCCATCTTTGGCGTCACGATTCTGACATTAATCAGCACAAGGCCGAGTTATGCACGTTGATCGGTCTATTGATCCACCCGAGCCCGCTGCTCAGCCTGATCCAGAAGCACCGGGCCGCTACCCGATTCGGCCAGTATGTCGTCTGGGTTATAGAGCGGGCAACGGGTCATGCTCAGGCAGCCACAGCCGATGCAGCCCGCCAGGTTATCGCGCAGCTTCTGTAGGTAGGCAATCCGACCATCAAGCATCTGCTGCCAGTTTTTTGAGAGCTGCTGCCAGTCTTCAACCGTCGGTGTGCGGTTATTGGGTAAAGATTCAAAGGCCTGCTTTATCTCTTCCAGGCTGACACCGACTTTCTGCGCGGCTTTGATCACCGAAATCCGCCTCAGCACTTCTGGTTTATAGCGGCGTTGATTGCCCGCATTGCGCCAGCTATGAATTAGCCCCTGTTGCTCGTAAAAGTGCAGGGTGCTGACGTTAATCCCGCAACGCTTGGCAACCTTGCCGACACTCCAGACAGTTTCTGCCATGACTATCACCTAAATTTTTTTTGCCATTTTTCGGCAAAAATCGCTTTACCTCAAGTTAAGTTGAGGTTTTATCCTGCCATCTCACTTAACGCAAGGAGAATCTCATGTACTTGGAACACGTTAATCTGGTGGTTGCTGATATGGATGCCATGCTGAAATTTTACCGCGCCGTCTTCCCGCACTGGCGGATACGCGATGAGGGTCATGGCGAGTGGTATGGCAAGCCACGCAAATGGATCCACTTTGGAGACGATGATCACTACCTGGCGCTAAGCGATCATGGGGAAGAGGAGAACCGTGATCTAAAAGGCCACAGCGTTGGGCTGGCCCATTTTGCCTATGTGACCGATAACCTCGACGCCGTTGTCACTCGATTAAATGAAGCCGGTTATGACGTTGCCAAACCCGGCGCCCCAGAGCCGTTTCGCAAGAATGTCTATTTTGTCGATCCGGCGGGTTTTGAAGTAGAGTTTGTCGAATACCTGAGTGACATTCCATCCGAGCGGAATTTAAACCGCGATGCTCAGTAGGGACACTTTTGGCCGCTGCCTGAGCTGGACATGCACTGGTAGCGGCTTTCATGCCACTACAAATGTGAGAGGGCAATGCTCAAACAAGTCGGCGGTGTAGAAATCCAGCCCCAACATAGGGCGACGTGCCACTGCGGCATGGTGGTGCTTGAGCTCGATCTGCCTGATGGCCTTGTCGACCCCAAAAGGTGTAATTGCTCGATGTGCAGGCGCAAAGGCGCGGTGATGGCCTATGTGCCATTGGGTGGTCTTCGTGTTATCAATGGCGCTGAGCAGTTAAGGCTTTATCAGTTCAATTCGGGAGTCGCAAAACACTACTTCTGTTCAAACTGTGGCATCTACACGCACCACCAAACGCGCTCGAATCCCGATATATACGGATTCAATGTCGGGTGTTTGGAAGGTGTTAACCCGCATGACTTACCTGATCTTCCCGTTAGTGACGGTATCAATCATGAAGCTGATTTGTAGGTTAATTCAGTCGGCAAAAAAGCAGGCGGGTCATTCAACCAATGGGTGTAGCGCTAATTAAGTGGGGCTTACGCTGCCCAAGAGTTTAGTAGAGCTGACACTCATTTATGCCGCATCAATACTTGGTCCACGTAGCTTCCATCCTGGAGGCTTTCAATCGTCATTTCGGCCATTTCAGCTTCCATCTCGCCCTTACTCCTTGCCTGCTCAAGATATGCCTCGACCAGTCTTGGTGCGTCTTGAGTATCAGCCAGTATGGCCGCGCCTACCCAATTGGCGGGAATTTTACCATCAGAATTATGTCGCTCGGCGTAACGTTCTTCGACAGATGAGTAGCACGCCTTGCCTCTATCATTACCTTTCACTTCTTCTATCAGAATGCAGCGAAAAAGTGGGAGTGAATCATTGCTCGGCGCAATGTCGTAAGCGCTTTCCACATCGCTTAGGGCGCGTTCGTAGTTTTGTTGGTATACGGCAATCTGAGCTCTATTGATCAACGCTGCATGGTTGTTGGGGTCTGCATTTAGTGATTGCTCGATCAGTTCCTTCGCTCTGTCCAGTCTTTCGCTATTTTCTTCCGCTATGCCGAAGGTAACTTCTTCGTTGGCTTGCCTTTGGAGATCGATAGACTCGTCATCAATGCTATTGCCCGAGCTTTCCTGGCAAGCTGACATTAAAAGGAAAATTGGCAGAATAAGGAGTAATTTTTTAATCATGTCATTTTGCCACTACTTGGATAGAAATCATCTTGCTAGTGCTTGGCGGCATTGGCGTCACTGAACCTGAGCTTGTCTGGTAAATGAAAGTGCCCTGGAAGTGAAGCGAAAGCGTTGTGTCAGGTTGTGGTTCAGGTAATCGGATGGTGGCGTGGCCTACCGGCGTATACTGGGGGTCGTCTGGCCAGGCATTGATACCACTATTCTCAAGAACTACTGCCTGAATAAGTTGGTTGCCATCCTTGAGTTCAGCACGCATATTAAGCACGGCGGAGCCTGACCCTGGCGATAGTGCAGAAGGAGCCCAGCCCAGCGAAGAAATATGGAGGGCATTTCCTCTAATAACGATATTGTTCCGAAATGAATAGCCGCCATTCATGCCCACGCCCTCCACGAGTAGATAGGCGGGTTGATTCATGGTGACTTCGGCTGTTTCGGCGACAAATTCGTATATAGATTCTTCGTTGTTTTCGGTAGGAGAAAGCTCAGATGAGGGGATGCCCTCCTGGTTTGGTGCATCATCAGCGGCTGCGCTTGCTTGATGGGTGGATGTCTGTATGCCTCCTGTGGTGGGTGAGCCAGTTATCGCAGAAGAAGCTGCCACGATATAGCCACCACATGAGGTCGCACTACCATGAATGGCAGTTGGAGAGCCCTCCACCGAATACCAACTGGTACCTGATGAAATGACTGCGCCACAAGAGCTCTTGTCTCCTATCCTGGCAACCGGTATGCCATCGACCATAGTGGCGGATGCGCCGGAGACAATGTTGTGTGGGCTTCCTTTACACTGACATATGACTCTGTCGCCTACCTTGGCAAGATCCATCGAACGTTCCTTATATATACCTGAATCCGTGAGACCGGCCCCCGGAAGCACTTCTAACCCACTGACCTGCATGGCAATATAGCCATTATCGCCATTCACCCAGACAGTGCCATGCCCAACATAAAGTTCCGCGCCAGTCGCCGCACCCTCACYAGCCACGCCGGGCTGTCCATCATCGGGCAATGCTTCGAGATCGCTGGCGTCGACAGCATCGACAGCCGCTTCCCCACCACGCTGGGCATGCGCACCAGTGACGTGATCAAGAGCTACCTGGGCCTGCTGTGTCTGGGCATGAGCGACTATGACGCTGTCGAGAACTTCCGCCGCGACAAGCCCTTCCAACAACTGCTGACCCTGCAGAAGGTGCCGAGCGCGGCGACGCTGCGACAGCGGCTGGAAAAACTTGCCGCCAACGACCTGCAGGCGCGCACCGCCACCTGGTCCACGACCCTGCTGTCACTGATCGAAGCACCGATCACCGCCGAGACGACGCACGTCTGCCTGGACATCGACACCTTCGTCATGGACAACAGCAACTCGAAGAAGGAAGGCGTCTCGCGGACCTACCAGAAGGTCGATGGCTACACCCCGATCGCCGCCTATCTGGGCAACGAAGGGTGGTGCCTGGGTCTGGAACTGCGGCCTGGCAAGCAGCACACCATGAAGGAGAGCAACGCCTTCCTGGAGCGGGTACTGCCTCGCGCCCAATGCYTGACCAAGCAACCGATCCTGTTACGCGAGGACAGCGGCTTCGACAGCCAGGCGCACCTGGCGCTTCTCGAACAGCAACGCCAGGTCTTTGCCGACGAGGGGCGCCGGCTCGACTATGTCGTCAAATGGAACCCGCGCGGCTCGGCCACGGCTGATCGAGATACCTGGCTGGCGGTGGCGGCGGACTACTGGGAAGAGCTGCGTCCTGGCAAGCGCCAGGCGCTGTGGACGCAGACCGTCTCGATCCACGACGACAACAAGACCGAATACGTCGTCCAACGCGTGATGCGCCTGGTAGAGCGCACCGCCGATSGCGATGGCCAGTTGCTGCTCGAACCGGACTATGAGTTGGAAGGCTGGTGGACCAGCCTGGACGAGGCGCCGGAGGCGGTGATCAARCGCTACCAGGCGCATGCCACCCATGAGCAGTTTCACAGCGAGATCAAGACCGATCTCGACCTGGAGCGCTTGCCGTCCGGCAAGTTCGCCACCAACGATCTGATCCTGCATCTCGCCCAGTTGGCCTACAACATCCTGCGCCTGATGGGACAGCTGGGCATGACCGGCGAGCTGAGCCCGGTTCGCCACCCGGCCAAGCGGCGCCGGCTGCGCACCGTGCTACAAGAGYTGGTGCACCGTGCGGCTCTCGTGATTCACAAGGCACGGCAGATCATCCTCGACTTCGGGCAGGATATCGGGCGCATGACGGTGCTCAAGACGCTGCGGAGCCGACTGCGTTATCCACGAGGAACGCCATGCTGACCGTCAATCGGCGACACTCTATCCACAAGCAGTTCCAAGCGACACGCGATCGCCAGATATGTCGTGCCTGGCGGGTGGAAAGGCATGACAAAACGGGCCGTCAGCACCGATCAGCACGGTGGGTTTTGGCAATAACGGGCTTGCGAAAGCCAACTTGCACGGGGCGAATGATCAAAAAGTGCTCGCTGGCGGTGATAGGGAAAGTGTCGGCGCCGGCTTCACGGATTCAGGGAAAAGTAAAGGCTTTGGAATGTCCATGTAAACCAAGCAGTAGATAAAGCCCGCGATGGTGCGGGTTTTTTTTTGACAACAATAAGGAGAATACAGTGGAAAAAGAATTTGAAATCAAAATCAATAAAGCTACAAAGGATGCAGTTAAAACAACATTCAGAACTCAAAAAGGTGACTTGGAGCTAAGGCTACCGTTAAACGATGGTTCTTTTGATTTTAAGTTGGTTCAAGATATATCTAACCACTTTTCAAATACAGCCCATTCGATGTTTAGGGACACAAATGTATTTATAGAAAGTATTGCTGTAATTATAGAAGACAGGCTTCATAAAGAGTTAGAGCTTCAAGCTGATACTAGACCAGACCTTGAGAAAATTATGAAAGCTGTTCATGGAGATATAGAGAAAGGCTTTAATAGTCAGATCTCTAAGCACCACAAGAAGCAGAAAGGACAAAGATTCTCGATGTGACCACCAGCCCGCTACCACAGCGGGCTTTTTCTATCCGCCTAAAAGCAATATAGGAGCTACGATTGAGGTTAAGGAAGTGACACCACTTTGAACTAGAACAACTCACAGAGCCTTCCTAAAGCCACACAGAAAGCCAATATCCCCACATTCAATACCTAGCTCGCTTGCGAGCGAAAAAACAACGAGGAACTTAATGTTCTAACAATGGTATAATATATAGACTAACAATAAACAGGAGAAAAAAATGGAGAAACAATTATTAAATTTAAAAAGCTTTCTAGAAGATAGCGGGTATCAGATAGTAACGACTATTCAAGACGATACACTATCTGATAAGAATACATTAAATGTATACCTATCAAATAAGCTTTCTGAAACAGCGGAAGAACTAGGACACGAAGATCCATACGAGACACACCACACAAAGCTTGAAGTTGAGTTTAACGATACAGGCAAAATCAAAACATACAATGAAGACTTGATAGTTCAAGATAGAGACTTCTTTAATAAGGTATCAGAGCTAGCCAAAACAAGCCCTGAAGCGATTTTAGATACTGTTAGGGAAAGAGCAGAATGGAGCTTCAACAACTTCATACGAAGCGATTTTCAAGACTTCAGTATGGAGCAGTGGAATGAGCTTTTTGACGGAAGGAAAGATGGACTTGAAGTGTTTTGTGAAGAAACAGGAGAAACCTATTTAAAAGAAGTTGATTCAACATCTATTCACTTCACTGTATCTGTTCAGCAACCAGATAAACACTTAGAGTTAGAATACAACGTAGGTGATAACGAATCACACTTTAAAAAAGAGTATTTCTTACAACAGCACGGCGACACACTTAAAGAGAGCTTCAATCAAGAACAGATTGATTACATACTTTCTCAAGTCAACAATACTATCAATGATCGCCTTTTTTTCATTACTCCCAGAATGACGAATGAAGAACACGAACTAGCGACTGAATATTTTGGCATTACTGGTATTGAGGTTGATAAGGTTAAAACAGTCAAAAACGATGAAGGCGGTTATAACTGTATCACTACCGTTAACTATCAAGATGAAAAATATATACTCAACCTTCAAGCAGAAAAAGGCACTGGAAATGAAAGCAGTGTCTATTTTGTCGATATGAGTAGCTTGGATACTGACAGCAAAGATAACACAGCATTTAAAAATAAGGTTATTGAAGGGTATGGTGCTGATATTATCTCAAAGAACTTTAATTTCGAGGATATTGAGTTAGGCTTAAAAGAAGGTATTGAGAAAGGGATTATAGAAGCGAAGATGGGTGAGAAGAAGCAGGCAGTAAATAAAAACCTAGGTATGTAAGAAATATCTTACAAGCAAGTAGTCCTTTTCGCACAAGAGTAAGCCCACTGACATAGCGGTCTTTATGCTGTATATCTTGATAGTGCTAGGCAGTTTGGTAAAATCCCGCATTCAGTTCCCAACTGATCTGACTCCCCTTGTCAGATTCGCCTAGCTTCCCCAGCTAGGCATTTTTTTTGGCTGGTAGGGTAGATCACTTGAAGTAGAGGAAAAGCCCTGTAGTGTCTTCAAAGAGGCTTTGGAGCATATCGCAATAGACATCATCAAACTCTTTGAGAACAACCGCCGTATTCTCCACCGCACGGAAGAAAATCATACGGTAGGTATCAGAGCTAAGGCAGTAGATGATCCGCACGACATTAGGGTGAACACCTTCAATTTCGTTCGCTGTTCCTTCAAACTTGATATCAACTACCGTATCTCCCTCATTGCCCACTGAAACGACTGAATTTTTATTTCCATCGCTGGCACCCATAGCAGGCTTGCCACCAATCAACTTGAGTGCCATGTGACCACCAAACTGATTTAAAATGGTAGTAGCAATCTCTTTATGGTGAAGCTGTTCTTGTTCAAGATGTTCCATATTTTAACTCCCTTGATGTTTGTGTCTCAATTATAGATCGGCTATTAAATCAATGCAGCCCCCTAACAACTAGGATAAGAAATTTTCTAATACCATTTTCAAATTTAACTTTTCACTATTTTTCAAACAAAAAAATAAGTGTGCTTTCATAGTGGTTATATGTATTCAAATGTCTAAGAGGTTTGTATGTCCAGTTTTGAAATCAAAAAAAGAAACAGTCCAGTTATCCTAAATACTACAAAGTCAGGTGATCGCACACACTATCTTATAAAGCAGAAATACTCTATCAATAGCTTAGAAGTTAAAATCAAACATTACTGCTTTGCTTTCAATGACGGCTCAACCACTGTCACTGATTCACTTCAAAGAAAGTGATAAGGAATTCAAGGTTGATGTAGTGGGCTTAACAGAGAGCCAGTTTAAAAAATAGTTCTCTTATTAAATGATAAAATTAGTTATTGAATGTGAATATTTGACGATTGATGTTGCCAATCATTTTTTATGTCTGTGTGATATAATATCAACAACAAGAATAATAATCTAGGAGAAAACAATGACAGAAACAACATACGAAACTTTGATATTAGACCGAGTTGAGAAGAAAGCTTCGATGATTGAGCAAGTGCTTTCAGGCTTGAGCATCATAGAAGGTTCTATTCTCAAAAAGAAAGGGCAGGGCAAGACTTCAATGGAGCGAGTATTCAAAACCCGCATTGACTTCAATTCAGTCGAATACACGGTGCTACTGGATGCCTACAAGGTGAGTAGTGAAGAGGTGGTGCTGTATGCTGACCTTGATACCTCCTACGACCTATCCCTTGATACGATCAGGTTCACAGCCGACAACAAGGCTTTCATCGAGGCTGTGAAGAACCTTTATATTGAAGTCAACAACGGAGATCTACCAGAGCCAGCGGTGAAGGAAGTGGTACAGGAAGCTCTCTTCAGGGTGCAGGAGAAGATCCAGGTCCACTTTGACGACAAGCTAGCCATAAAGATGGCTGGTTAACCTACCCACCAGCACAGATACAAGCTGTCTAGAACCGCCCTAGGAGCCACGGTAGAGGCTTAATAGGGTGATGGCCTATGGTATCCTTCTGCGACCAGCATAGAGGCTTACAACAACGGCAGGCGTGTGATGGACTATATGGATGTGCTAGATATTATGGAGGCGGTGGTGGTTGGAAGCCCAAGGCACCCCAAGCCCGAGCTAATCCAGACCGATGAATGTTCGGGTGATCTCTACACCCTCAAGGTTGCCGTCAATTTTCTTGGCCTGGAATACTTCATCTTCCTTGACCTGCTCGATGATGGCCGTAGGTTCTTCCGCAACCCCTTTGGTGAAGACAGCATAGACAAGGAAGACAACACACCACTGTTCAATAAAATCCTGTTCACCTTGAGATTGAAGGGTGGTAGCGAACACCAGTCAGCGATGTATACCCCTATTGTCTTCGATAAAATTGCTGACAAAGCTTTCAACCATTTTATGAATGACTATGCCAAGCAGGGCAGGACACTAAGCCTTTCCACCTATATCAGCTATTTTGGTATTGATGACAACGATGCTGATAGTATCGCTGAATTGCTAGCAAGGGATGAGAGCGAAAAGAAAGACTTAATAGCTTGTATCAAGAAGCTATCCCCGCATTCGCTTTTCAATGAGCCTATTGAGAGAAACCTAGGAGCTTGGCAAGTCAATGAAGAAGGGAAGCTAAGTGTGGATGAGTTCAGGAAAGGTTTACTTATCGACTATCAAAGGAATACAGGCGATCTCTTTGGTTGATGGCAATAAAAAAGCCTTCACCTTTTCCAGTGAAGGCAACCCCTTCTTTAAATTCCTTTTAAGTAAATCATTTACTTTAAATCCCATCCTTGGGTAGCAAATCCTTTTGCTAAAAAGGGGATAACAACAATTATAGGAGAAGACTGCGACTTCTTTCCTTTTAAGACACAGGATTAGTGCGATACTGTGTCTTACTTAAAACTTAAAAACACCCTAAATGCCAAAGTTATAATTTCAATATACATTGCTTGTTTTAATGATTAAAGTAATATTTTAATTATCTTCCTTTGTTAACACTTTTCGTGCAATTTTTATTTTACTAATCCTGTTTTCTATTCAGTAAGATGATATTTATTTTAGTGTATGATATAATATCCATAAACAATAAGGAGAAAGTTATGGTTACGAAAGGAATTCAGGAATTCTATAAAAAGCAGAAGGAAAGTAAGGTTAAGCTCTCTTCGCTACAAAAAGCGGATATGGAGAAGCTTGGTATCACGAAGCAGGGTTTGAATAAGCTTTGTTGGAAGGAATACCAGAGAAGATTTAAAGTTGAGGACTACGACTACAAAAGAAACAAGAATGTTAGCAATGTGCTTCGAGTAGTAAGGCGAGACATTCTTTTGCTAACAAGAGACTATGCCAAAGCGATTATCTTCAAAGGTGCGAGCTACGACCCTGTAAGGGAAAAGGTGGAGCTATCTTTCAATGGTGCTGAAGAGATTGTGTCTCACATCCGTAAGAATATGGATACCAACCACCTACAAGAAGACCATCCTATTTTTGACTTGATATTTGCGATAGAGATTTTTGCCACCATCAAGAAAGAGAAGAGGATTAACCTTCCTAAATATCTTTCCGAGATTTTCAGTGAAAGGTATATGAAACACACCATGCAGGTGAATTTAATCACTTCCCCTGATAAGAGAGCAGAGTATATCGCTTCAATAGCTCATTTTGGTGTCAACAAAGTTATTGATGAAGGAATGTCTGGTATTCATGAGGGAAGTGGTAAGAAAGCACCCCAGCCAGAGGATGACCTACCTTACATCGAAGCTGGTAGGCAGGGGGCGACACTAAAGCCAGTAGAAGCCACGGAAGAGGATAGGGTAGGCCAACCTACCACCAAGGCGATAGACGAGCCACAGAAGCCCCAGGAAGCGAAAGAGGAAAGCTTAACTGACTTGTTCGATATCCCTGTTTTCGCTAGGCGAGAGAGCGAGGATGTGAAGGTAAAATTCCAATCAATGGCTGACAGGTTGAAGAATCAAGGAGAAGCGGAATGAAAGGTAGATACGACCACTTTGACCGCAAAGAACAGCAGGTGAGCCAGCTTTGTAGGGTCTACAGGCAGAAGAAGGGGTATCTAAGAGCTAACCAGCTTGGCGACAATGAATACAAGGGTTCTCCTATCATGAGTGACCTTACCGCCATGATAAAGACCATGACGGATCTTCACCAGTCCTACCTTGTCGCCAAAACACAAGAGCTTGATAGTGTGATGGATGCGGTTAGAGAAGCTACCCCTGAATTTTATGAGCTTGCCGACAAGATGAAGGAAATTCGAGACAAGGAAAACGAGTATAAAATAATCAATTACAAGAAAGTTAAATATGGACAGGATGCCACCGATATTAAGAGTAAAATGGTTGTTATCAAAATGAAGATACTAGCCCTGAAGAATTTCCAACAAAATGCAATGCTTAAATAGTGACTAAATAATAAAACCGCCTACATGACGATTTCTTGTTTTTAAGCTTTTCTATTTTTGTAAAATATATACCCTATCTTATAAAGGCTCAGTGAAGCTATAAGGGATAACCCATAAAACACAAAGCCGTTAAAATAATTGTGTTGATGGTAATTGTAGAGTGTTATCGCTGTGCCGAATAGAAAGATAGCAGTGCCCACCGCAACTTCGGTAAGCACTGCTTTCTTTATATCGTTCCTTCTTTTGATATCAAAATCCATTTTTCCCTTTTATTAAATAAAAAATATATTTTACCATGCTTTTTTCCAGTTTATATAAAATGAAAAAGATACCTATAATGTTGTAGTAGTATATCCAAAATAGTCTTTTAAATTTCAAAAAAAGATAAAAAGTCAAACTTTCTATCAAATATTTAATTGACTTATTAAATAATATATTATATAATAGTTATTACAGCTTAATACCAATAAGCCTATATACCAAAAGTGCTAGAAGATACGATGTTGTATAATTTAAAAAAATAAAAAGACTCAACAAGGAAGTTGAGGAAGAGAAAACAAAGGAAGGGGAATACAATGATTAAAGTTCAAAGAAAACAAAATACAAATTTTTTAATAGGTAATTATGCCAAACAAGAGAGGGCCAGTATGTTATCTGGAATAAGTTCACTATATATTACAGGAGAAAAACAAAGACCAACACTTTTTACTAAAAAAGTTGTAAATAGCTTATTGCATATCTTTTCAGCACGAGAAAAACCAACTCATAAAGATATGCTCTATTTGCAGGCGATATTAAGTGTTGCGGGTAATAGGTTAGCTAAGTATGGGGATGAAGTTATTGTAAATAAGGCTTTTGTTGATGAAGAGTCTAGAGAAGCTTTTAATAATTTTGCTGAAGATAATCCAGAAATAAGAAATTCTTTCGGATATGGTAGTCAAATAGAGTTTTATACATCTTACTATGAAATACTAATGAAAGCAGGACTAGGTGATAGCTTAAATAGTAGGAAAGCTCTAAAAAGATCTTTATTGAGGCTAGGTAGAATTACACACGAAATACATATTCCAGAGTTATATGAAAATGAAGAATTTGAAAAAGGACATAATGAATTGTTTTTAAAATACGATTATAATAATGAAAATGGAAAGTTAAAGTTAACCATAAATTCTATGTTTACAAATGCTTTAACAGCTCAGTTTACTTTAATAGATTTGTCAGTAAAAAAGAATTTCATACGAAATGAAAGAGCTTTAGCTCTCTACGATTTTATTATTGCAAGAGTAAATAGAGGCGAAGACCAGCATTTTAATTTAGATAGAGTGATTAAGGTTTTAGAAGAAAATACAGATGACATTGATAAGCATACTAGAAAGAAGTATAAAAAATTATTAGAAAAATTGAATGACTATGTAGATTGGAATATTCAAACGTATGGAGCAGGTGAGAAACTTGTATTCAATGTAGACTGGAAAATCAATAAATAGATTAAAAGCGGTAATGAGCAAAGCCACTAATGTAGTGGCTTTATTTGTTTCTATTACCCGACAAGCTGACCACCTTGGTATAAAAAAAGACCCGACAAGCTGACCACTTTCAAAAATTATATGCCTTAAATAACCGACAAGCTGACCACCTTTTTAAAAAAACTACCCGACAAGGTGACCACCTCCAAAGTTCTCTTTTATGTTTTATGTAATGTATTTCTTCGTTAAAAATAACATAATAAAATAAAGTCTTCTTATGAACTTATTATTTACTTAGGAAAAGCTTTGAGGCTGTTTTTTTCGTTCGTAAAATATATACCATTCTAAGAAGACCCTACAGACGATAAATTCTATTTCCAAAAAACCGTTCTGAAAGTGTTTTATTTTTAATACACAATTTCTGGCTCATAACTTTAGTCTACTTTTTGTCATGCTTAAAAAATATGTGACCGTCAAAGTGGCTACTTTGTTATCAGCTTATTGAATGGCGAACATATAAACAGTTACTACTAGCTAAACACTACAGCAATTCAATAATCTTATATTCAATATCTAGCGAGCTTGCGAGCGAAAAAGAGTATTTAATTATTCAGTATCTTTATTTTACTTTATCGCTTGAATGAGTATGTTTGGTTTGTTTCGCAAACTGGCTATTGAAGAAAGGAGTGATTAGTTTCTTTGGTCGATGAGTATTTTGTATTGAGGTTGTAGCTGTCTTGTTTTGGTTTGCTTCGCAAACGAGCTATTGAGTATAGGATTATTTTATTTCTTTAGAGGTAATGGCTTTAACTGTATGCCGTTCCATTTCTGTGATTAACTATGTGGCTCAATATGCCTTTCTAGGAGCTTTCACAGTGTAGGGTAGGGGTTGGCTAGGTTCTAGATTTAGGAAGCATACAGAAGCTTTTAGACGGCTTATGTTAGATATCTTATTTTCAACCTTTACTATATATGGAGCCGTTATTTAAATTATTAAAAATAATATTAAATGGAAATTTTTTTAATGACAGCAATATGATTATTTCAAACACTGTTAACAGTAGTAGCAATTTCAGTAATGTTGTTCAAATATCGAGAGGCAATATCGATCTTATCAAGCAGTATACAGATACCGATAGTTTGATTGTTGATATTGTGGCTACTGACACTAGTGGTAACACCGTTGCACAGCAGGACTCCTTAGCTCTATAAGCCACCAAGGAGGCATTCAAAGAGGTTTTAGGTAGTAGGATGCCAGAAACAATAAAGCCCGCTCAGAAGCGGGCTTTTCTTTGCTTACAAGAGGGGGAGCTTAAGCTTCTGTCTTCTTGTTATCAGCATCATCATTGATGAGCCAGCCCTCAACTACTTCAGCACCGTGTTCATCTTTGAGAGCTTTGAGCCCTTTATGATTTCCGCCACGAGTCTCAATCACTTCGCCCGTATGCGGATTTTTATAAACCTTCAGCTTACGGACCTTACGAGGCTTGGTGCTGGTTTGACCTTGTGACTGAAGGTATTTCTCAGGTGCGATAATTTGAAGAACCGTTTTTTCTGCTACACCGAATTCTGCCATCAAAGCTTCAAGTTTCTCTTTGAATTCCATTTCTTGCTTGAGTTCGGTGTCGCTCTCCATTGCAAGAAGTTCTTCCTGCAACTGCTTCATCATTCTTTCTGTTTCTTGATATTTTTTCAATCTAGAAGACATACTCTTTCCCTTGAATTCAATAATATTTTGTTGCGAACAGCCCGGATAATATCACCGAGATTTTAACGATGCAAATATTTTAAATTACAACTAGTAATTTTTAAATTAAATATAATCTACAACATCCATGATAATTTAAAATCAATAAATGGTTATTGAAAATAGGGTTCTCAGAAAGATTTTGTGAAATATATACGTTTTCATTTCAGCGATAAGGTGTAAGTGGTAGGTAGTAATAGGGCAGGGGATGCAACAAAGCCCGCACTATGTCGGGCTTTCATACGTCATCGTTGCTCTCAACGGTTGGCTTTTTTAGATGGCGGTGTGTATTGGAATTTTGGCTTGTTATTACCTAGTGGCTTTACAGGTAGCTCTCGCTTGGTAGCCTTAGTGTTAAGTGCCTTGTTAGGTTCAGTAGGGGTATCTTTCTTGGCCTCAACTGGATCTACCTTTTCTTCCTTGGGGGCTTCTTTAGGTGCTTCCTTTGGCTCTACCTTCACTTCTTCTTTCTCTTCTTCCTTCTCTACCTTTGGTTCTTCCTTCAGTGGTTGCTGTTTTGGCTCATTGTCATCAACCAACCAGCTATCGACGGTTTCATTACCATATTCTTTCTTCCAAGCTTTCAGCACACGATGGTTCATACCCTTAGTTTCTACCACTTCGCCAGTGTGAGGATTTTTAAACACTTTAAGCTTGCGAGGCTTGCGGGTTTTCTTTTGCTCCGAAGCTACAGCTTCTTCAGCGAATTTCTCAGGAACAAGAACCTGTAAGACCGACTCATTAGATAAGCCGTAATCTTCTGCCATTTTTTCCACGTTCTTTTTGAATTCAATGGCTTTTTTAAGATTTTCATCTTCTTTCAGAGAGTTCAATTCAACTTCAAGTTGCTTTAGTTGGTGCTCTTTTTTGAAGTAATAAGTTAGTGAGTTCATTTTTCATTCACCTTTACAGTTATATAGGTTGTGTTTGCTTCCGATGTTTAAATAATAGCACCCGGATTTATTCGCCGCAGCCCCCATAAACCATAAAAATATAACTTTTTTATTTAGCCTTTAGTTGAGCTCAATTATTTATTTTATTTTTCAATGGTTTTGGCGATACACCAATAAAAAGAAATGTTCCCCGTGCTAAATAACACCGAGTTAAGGAAGGCATAGGGTGAATAAAACTCTATTTTAATGCTGGGTTTCTATTAAGTATTTGAAAAATCAATATCTTTATTTAGTGTTTATATCTACTTTTCTAGATCTAGAAACACCAATCTAATAGAAGTGTTTGTTTATGAGCATTGAGCTGAGTAGGCCACCTTTGAGCAGGGTGGGGCTTTTACTTGTTTGAAAGCCCCTGTGAGCCATTCCAGGCTTCACCCTATGGCTCACCCTACCTATCACCCGAGAACCATCTAGAAGCCAGCACAGAACGGCATTCGCTTCATATCAATCACTCAATAGCCCGAGCGAAGCGAGACAGAAGGGGGGAGGGGCGATATAACATTTATAGACCACTTTATTCTTGATATAGAGCTAATCGTTCTATAAAGATCTCAGCCCGTACCGCTGTCTCAGTGAGACATACTATTAAGTTGTCTCTATAGTAGTGGTCATGGTTGTCACCACGGGGGCTACGGCCCATGCACTCGCTTTGGCATTGCGCCGGGCTGGAGCGCAGCGTGTTGATGTGTGGGCGGCGGCGCGCACACCTCTGGTGGTTGATGACGCCTGACAGCACGATGCCCTCGTCGATGATACGCTTTTACTGATTGATCCCTGGAGACACCATGACGCATGCTTTTCACCAGCTTTCTCCTGGCCTTGTGATGTCAGCGGTGGAGTCGTTGGATATATGGCCAACGTCGGAACCATTTGCGCTAAACAGCTATGAGAACCGCGTGATGATGTTCCGCGATGAGCAAGGCGGTCAATGGATTATCAAGTTCTATCGTCCAGAACGCTGGCAGGACGCCACTATCCAGGAAGAGCACGATTTTCTTGTCGAGCTTAGCCAGGCCGGAGTGCCGGTGGCCACTGTTTGGCGTGATCGTCGCGGGCAAAGCCTGCATCGCTATGAAGGGTATCGTTTTGCGTTATTCCGCCATTGCCCTGGACAGGCCCCCGAGTTGGACAATGATGCCCACCTTTTCGCGCTGGGTGAACTGATGGGGCAGTTGCACGAGGCGTCAAGCAAGGGCACTTTTATCCATCGTCCACGTCTGGAGTTAGTGGAAGGAGTGAAAGATGCTCAGCAACGGGTCTTCGATAGCCAGCGTTTGGATCGTTACCAGCGTCGGGGTTATGAAAGCGTCATTACCCGCATGCTGGAAGCGCTTCGTCCCTATCAATGGGGTGATGAAACAATGATACGTTGTCACGGTGACTGTCATTTGGGCAATATTCTGGGGCGCGATGAGCAGTTTTCACTGGTGGATTTTGATGATTGCCTGATGGCGCCAGCGATCCAGGATATCTGGATGCTGCTATCGGCGAATGAGCCCGTTGAGTGGCAGCGTCAGATGAGTGAGATTGTCGAAGGGTACGAAGAAACGCGGCCCTTTCCCCATCAGCAGATAGAGCTGATTGAACCACTGCGTGCCTACCGGTTGATAAGGCACAGCGCCTGGCTGGTCTCTCGCTGGCAAGACCCTGCCTTCCAGTTAGCGTTTCCCTGGGTCGCTGATAAAGGGTACTGGGATCAGCATATCCGGCAACTTGAGCAACAATTGCTAATACTAAAAAAGCCGCAGTGGTTGGCATAGTGTCTTTCTATCACGCGCATAGCGGGATGCCGGATCAAGCCAAGCTGCCACCCAGCGCTTAGGTGCGCTAAGATGCACGCTTTTATTGCGTTATGTTAATATTTTATTGTACATGCCTTACTTAAAGTATATTTTCTGTACATGGTTGTGTCTGGATTGCGTCCAATCATTGCCATGGCGGCCTATGGCCGACTCCTTTTAGCGCGATGGAGCCATATTGATCGTGCACGACATTTTTGACGAGGCTTACCATGACGGATGATATCGCCCAGTATTACCAACAGATCATCAGCGCACTTGGGGAAAATCCCGAGCGTGAAGGGCTCAGAGATACCCCTCTTCGCGCAGCAAAAGCAATGCAGTTCCTGACGCATGGCTATCATCAGTCGCTGGAGGAAATCGTCAACGGTGCCGTTTTTGAGTCGCAGACTGACGAAATGGTGCTGGTCAAGGATATCGAGCTGTATTCAATGTGCGAGCATCACCTGTTGCCTTTTATTGGTAAGTGTCACATCGCTTACCTGCCGAACGGTAACGTGTTGGGGCTCTCCAAATTTGCTCGTATCGTCGATATGTATGCCCGACGCATGCAGATTCAGGAGAACCTGACTCGGGAAATTGCCGAGGCAGTGCAGCAGGTCACCCAGGCGCGTGGGGTGGCCGTGGTAATTGAAGCGCGTCATCTTTGCATGATGATGCGTGGCGTCGAGAAACAAAACTCGAGTATGACGTCATCCGTCATGCTGGGCGATTTCCGGGCCAATCAGGCAACGCGTCAGGAGTTCTTGACGCTGGTCAATTAACCCTGTGCGACACGATACTGTATTACGGTTGGTCTGTTACCCTGTTTCGTCATAGCATGAATACGTTATTTTGCTGATGAGTCCCTTATCCGGGGCAGGAGTCTGTCATGGAAGCGCTTAAAGAGACACAGCTGTACTGTCCGTTTGCCTATATCGATGGAAGTTGGGTAGCGGCCGACAGCGGTGACCAGATCAACGTGCTTAACCCGGCCACCGGTGAGATAGTGGGCGATATGCCAAGGCTGGGGAAAGCGGAAACCGAACGGGCCATTGAAGCGGCTGATGCAGCACTTCCCGCGTGGCGCTCGCTGACTGCCCAGGAGCGGGCGGATTTGTTATTGAAGTGGCATGACCTGATGCTGGAACATCAGCACGATCTCGCCATGCTGATGACCCACGAGCAAGGCAAGCCACTGAAAGAGGCGGCGGGTGAAATTGCCTATGCGGCGAGCTTTCTTCGCTGGTTCGCTGAAGAAGCTCGGCGCGTCTACGGTGAAACCATTCCTGCCGCCAAGGCCAACCAGCGTATTGTGGTGACCAAACAGCCTGTTGGCGTTGTCGGTGCCATCACCCCCTGGAATTTCCCGGCGGCGATGATTACCCGTAAGGCGGGTGCTGCTCTGGCGGCTGGCTGTACCATTGTGGTCAAGCCAGCGAGCCAGACGCCGTTTTCGGCCACGGCCCTGGCCATGCTGGCGGAGCGTGCCGGTATTCCCCGCGGCGTTTTCAACGTTGTACCGGGGAGCGCTGCTGACATCGCCGAAGCGCTGACCCAGTCACCTAAAGTGCGCAAGATTACCTTTACCGGTTCGACCGAAGTTGGCCGCAAGCTGATGGCGCAGGCTTCCGAGCATGTGCAGAAAATATCGCTTGAGTTGGGCGGCAACGCTCCCTTTATCGTCTTTGAAGATGCCGATCTGGATGCGGCGGTTGACGGCGCCATGGCTGCCAAGTTTCGTAACGCAGGGCAAACATGCGTCTGCACCAACCGTTTTTTGGTCCAGTCCAGCGTCATCAATGCGTTTTGCGAAAAGCTCGCCGTGGCGATGAACAGCGAGCTGAATGTGGGCGATGGCACTCAGGAAAATATCAACATCGGGCCGTTGATTGACCAGAATGGCGTTCAGAAAGTCAGTGAGCACGTCCAGGACGCTGTCGACCATGGGGCAGAGCTGTTACTGGGCGGGTATCCGCACCCCTTGGGAGGTAACTTCTTCAGCCCAACCTTGATCAGCTTTGCCACGAATGAAATGAAAGTCGCCCATGAAGAGACCTTTGGCCCGCTGGCGGCTGTCTTTCCCTTCGATGACGAAGAGACGGCCATTGAAATGGCTAACGACACTCAATATGGGCTGGCGTCTTACTTCTATTCTCGTGATTTGTCGCGGGTCTGGCGGGTAGCTGAAGCGCTTGAATATGGCATGGTAGGCATTAATACCGGCCTGATTTCCAATGCAGCGGCGCCGTTCGGCGGTGTGAAAGCATCCGGCCTGGGACGCGAAGGGGGGCACCAGGGCTTGGAGGAATATCTGGAAACCAAGTATCTGTGTATTGATCTCAGTTAAACCCCGCTTTTCATTTTTCCTGAGCTGAAACAACCCTCACTGAACACGTCAATGAGGGTTGTTTGCTGTCGGGGACCCTAGTCTGGCTTAGTGGCGGAAATGACGCATGCCGGTAAACACCATGGCAATGCCGGCTTCATTGGCTGCATCGATCACTTCCTGATCGCGCATTGAGCCGCCCGGCTGAATGACGGCGGTGATACCTGCCGCCGCAGCGGCATCAATGCCGTCACGAAACGGGAAGAAAGCGTCCGACGCCATTACGGAACCCGGCACTGAGAGACCCTCGTCGGCCGCCTTGATGCCCGCAATCTTGGCGGAATAGACACGGCTCATCTGTCCCGCGCCAACGCCTATTGTCTGGCCACTGTGGGCGTACACGATGGCATTGGATTTAACGAACTTGGCGACCCTCCAGGCAAACGAGAGATCACGCAGTTCCTGCTCGGACGGAGCGCGCTCACTGACCACCGTCAGGGCATCACGCGTTACCATGCCGTCGTCACGCTCTTGAACCAGCAGGCCACCGTTAACCCGCTTGAAGTCGAAGGCGGGCTTGGTTTCGCTGGGCCAATGTGCGCTGACATCCAGTAGCCGGACATTCTTCTTCGCTGCCACAATGGAAGCGGCGTCGGCGCTGACGCCGGGGGCGATAATCACCTCTACAAATTGGCGATCGACGATTGCCCGGGCCGTGTCGGCATCGAGCGCCACATTGAAAGCGATAATGCCGCCAAACGCACTGGTAGGGTCGGTCGCAAAGGCTTTGTCGTAGGCTTCAAGGGCGGTGGCGCCAATCGCAACGCCGCAGGGGTTAGCGTGTTTGACGATAACGCAGGCGGTGTCATCGAATTCTTTGACACACTCAAAGGCAGCATCGGTATCGGCGACATTGTTGTACGACAGCGGCTTACCCTGCAGCATTGTTGCCGTCGCCACGCCGGGTTCGTTGGCTCCTTCCTCCACGTAAAAAGCAGCCTGCTGGTGCGGGTTTTCACCGTAGCGCATGGCCTGTTTCTTGTGCAGCTGCAGATTTAGCGTCCTTGGGAAATCGGCGTCTGTTGCCTCGACCTGGCGTCCCAGGTAGTTGGCAATGGCAGCGTCGTAGCCTGCGGTGTGTTCAAATGCTTTTACCGCGAGGTCGAAGCGGGTGGCTTCGCTGACATACCCCTCCTGAGCGGCGAGCTCACCCAGCACCCGGGGATAGTCGTCGGCGTTGACGACAATCGTCGTGTACGCGTGGTTCTTGGCGCAGGCGCGGACCATGGTCGGGCCACCGATATCGATATTTTCGATGGCGTCCTGCCGCGTGCAGTCCGGCTTGGCGACGGTGGCAGCAAAGGGGTAGAGGTTTACCACGACCATATCAATCGGGGTAATGTCGTTCTCCGCCATGACCGCGTCATCCTGGCCGCGGCGGGCGAGAATGCCGCCATGGATTTTGGGGTGCAGTGTCTTGACGCGGCCATCCATGATCTCGGGGAAGCCGGTGTGTTCGCTAACTTCCTTAACCGGAATCTGGTGTTCCTGTAGAAGGCGGAATGTGCCGCCCGTGGACAGAAGCTCCACGCCATGCTCGGACAAGCCGCGGGCAAATTCAACGATGCCGGTTTTATCAGAAACGCTCAAAAGGGCGCGGCGTACAGGGGTCGCAGTGCTATCAGCCATGAGGGTGCTCGTGTACAGAGTAGAGAATGAAAAGTCAATGACGCCCTCAGGGTGTTGGGGCGTCGCCTTCAATAAGTCCATAAAGCTTGAGTTTCTTGCGCAGCGTGCCACGGTTGAGGCCCAGTACATCCGCCGCACGGGTCTGATTCCCCTCGGTGTGCTCAAGCACGCAGGCGAGCAAAGGCGCCTCTACTTCGGCCATCACCATGGCATACAGGTCGCTCGCCTGACTGCCATCGAGATGCTCGAAGTAGCGACGCATCGCAGCTTCCACGGCCTCTCGAAGAGGCTGCGGCGGCATATTGGCCTCGGAGTCTGCCAGTGTGCCGTTGAGGCGCGTATGGCTGTCTGACGCGCTGTCGCTGGAAACAAGGTCAAGATCGCGTTCGGTCATGCTGCATAGCTTCCTTTGGCTAGCAGACGCTTGATGGCATCGGGTGCCATGGCGTCATTGATCCAGTTGACTTGTGTTTCGGTAGTGGCCAATCCGTTGAATTGTTGCTTTAAATCACGCCGCTGAGCTGGAGTGAAACGGGCATCTTCGCCCAGGTACCAGCCAAGGTGCTTACGCGCAATGCGCACGCCCATGGTGTCGCCATAAAAGCCATGAAGGGCGTTTAAATGATCAATGAGCACGCCGCGGCGCTCTTCCAGGCTGGGTTGAGCGCGGTGCTCACCATGTTCCAGAAAGTGCTGAATCTGATCAAAAATCCAGGGATTTCCCTGGGCGGCCCGTCCGACCATAACGGCGTCTGCTTGCGTGTAGTGCAGCACCTCTACCGCTTTTTCCGGGGTGGTGATGTCCCCGTTGGCAATCACCGGAATGCCCAGTCGTGACTTGATATCGGCAATGGTGTCGTACTCTGCCCATCCAGTATAGCGCTGCTCGCGATGTCGGCCATGAACTGCCAACGATTGAATGCCTGCTTGCTCTGCAAGACGCGCAATACGGACGCCGTTATTGGAGTCAGCACACCATCCAGTGCGAATTTTAAGGGTGACAGGAATATCGACGGCGTTGACGACGGCGTCAAGAATCTCGCCAACCAGTCTTTCGTCGCGAAGCAACGCTGAGCCTGCTGCCTTATTGCAGACTTTTTTGGCCGGACAGCCCATGTTGATGTCGATTACCTGTGCGCCAAGATCGGCATTGAGCCGGGCTGCCTGGGCGAGCATCTCGGCGTCGCCCCCGGCAATTTGCACAACCCTGGGGGCGGGTTCGCCACGATGATCCATGCGCAATTTTGATTTGCGTGTATGCCATAGATTGGGGTCGGCAGTGACCATCTCGCCAACTACCCAGCCTGCCCCGAGCCGTCGACACAGCTGGCGGAAAGGACGATCGGTCACCCCCGCCATGGGCGCTAATATGACCCGGTTCGGCAGGGCGTGTGGGCCGATCTTGAGTGGTGGTGTTGCTAGGGTCATGGCAGTTGGCGCTTTGATGTTGCGGTTAACGACCGTCAGGCCGCCCGAGGACGCGTATGATACGCTTACTCGACGGCGGGGTGAAGGCGGCCTGAGTGTCAGCGACAGATTAAATGAGGCGATGTCCGGTAAGGCGTACCCAGCCTTCCCGCATGACAGGCGCATCCATGCTGAGCCCCTGTTGCTGATAGGCCTGCATGACATCATCGGCCTGGTTGGCCAAAATGCCCGAAAGGGCAATGTGACCGCCAGGGGCAACGTGGCCAGCAACCGTTGATGCCATTTCGATCAGCGGACCCGCCAGAATATTGGCGGTGACAATCGGGTAGCGGCTTTTGACGAGTTGCTCAGGAAAGCAGAGTGCCAGTGCTGTTTCGTCGATATGATTACGCTCGGCGTTGTCACGACTGGCCTGCAGTGCCTGGGGGTCAATATCGGTACCATCGGCATGGGCCGCGCCGAGCTTTAATGCGGCAATGGCCAAAATGCCCGAACCACAGCCAATGTCCAGCACAGACTGGTCAGCGAGTTGCCCCTTGACTGCCAGGCTATCAAGCCATTCAAGGCACAAAGCCGTGGTCGGGTGGGTACCCGTACCAAACGCCAGGCCCGGGTCAAGGACCAGGTTGACGGCATCGGACTCGGGTGGTTCGTGCCAGCTTGGCACAATCCAGAGCCTTTCTCCCATACGTAGTGGCGTAAAGTCTTCCATCCACTCGCGTTCCCAATCGCGGTCTGCGAGTAGCTCATAGTCAATGGCCGGGCAGGGTTCGTCCGGTACCTGTTCCGACCAGGCGGCTTCGATGCGCGCAAGCATGGCGTCAATGCCCTCGAGGTCATCGTATAGCCCGGTGACGACAGTGTCCTGCCATAGAGGCGTTGTGCCGCGTTCGGGTTCGAATACCGGGTCATCCTGGGCGTCTTGAAGCCCAATTGCCGTCGCGCCTTCTTCAAGGAGTAATTCTTCCAGCAGTTCTGCCTGCTCGGGCGGGACGTGCGCTTTGAGTTGAAGCCAGGGCATTCCGGGTCTCCGCAGCAGCAAAAAAAGCGGGATGACGATGGCCATCCCGTGATGATCGATCTCAGCGTGTGTTAGCTGCTGAGTTTCTTTTCTAGATAGTGAATATTGACGCCACCCTGGCGGAAGTAGCTATCGCGCACCAGGTCTTTTTGCAGATCAATGTTGGTTTTGATGCCTTCAACCAATAGCTCATCCAGTGCGTTGCGCATGCGGGTGAGGGCAATTTCCCGGTCCTCTCCCCAGGTGATCAGCTTGCCGATCAGCGAGTCGTAATGGGGCGGGACGGTATAGCCGGTATACATGTGCGAGTCCATACGCACGCCAAGGCCACCTGGTGCGTGGTAAAGCGTTACCTTACCGGGTGACGGCATGAAGGTGCGCGCGTCTTCCGCGTTGATGCGGCATTCGAACGCGTGGCCGTTCAATACAACGTCTTCCTGGCGGATCGTCAGCGGCATGCCCGAGGCAATGCGCAGCTGTTCCTTGACAATATCCACGCCGGTCACCATCTCGGTGACAGGGTGTTCGACCTGGACGCGAGTGTTCATCTCGATAAAGAAGAAGTTGCCGTCTTCGTAGAGGAACTCGAAGGTACCCGCGCCCCGGTAGTTGATTTCCACGCATGCCTGGCGACACGCTTCCAGCACCTTGGCACGCGCGTCAGGGTCGATGCCGGGAGCTGGCGCTTCCTCGAGGACTTTCTGGTGGCGACGCTGCAACGAGCAGTCACGGTCAAAGAGGTGAATGGCATTGCCCTGGCCGTCGGCGAGTACCTGAACTTCCACATGGCGGGGGTTTTCGAGAAACTTCTCCATGTAGACGGTGCCATCGCCAAACGAGGAGTGGGCCTCGGTGCGGGTGACGGTAATCGCGGAAAGCAGGTGGCCCTCGGTATGCACGACACGCATACCGCGCCCGCCACCACCGGCTGCTGCCTTGATGATAACCGGATAGCCGATGCGCCGTGCGGTCGCAAGGTTGGTTTCATCATCATCGCCAAGTGGGCCGTCCGAGCCTGGAACCGTGGGGACGCCAGCCGCTTTCATTGACTCGATGGCGCTGACTTTATCGCCCATCAGGCGAATGGTTTCAGCGCGGGGGCCGATAAACGTAAAGCCTGAGCGTTCTACCTGTTCGGCAAAGTTGGCGTTTTCGGATAAAAAGCCATAGCCGGGATGAATGGCGCTGGAATCGGTCACTTCCGCTGCGCTGATCAATGCCGGAATATTAAGATAGGACTGAGCAGAGGAGGCCGGACCGATACATACCGCCTCGTCGGCTAGGCGTACGTGCATGAGTTCGCGGTCCGCCTTGGAATGAACCGCCACGGTCTTGATGCCTAGCTCTTTACAGGCCCGGAGGATACGTAGGGCAATCTCGCCGCGGTTGGCGATAAGTACCTTGTCGAGCATGGGAGAGTCCACCCGTATTGAAATGAAGGATTAAGCGATGACGATCATTGGCTGATCGAATTCCACCGGCTCACCGTCTTCTACCAGAATGGCTTCCACCACGCCGTCACGGTCGGCTTCAATTTGGTTCATCATCTTCATGGCTTCCACGATACACACCGTATCGCCTTGCTTGACCGTATCGCCGACTTCAACAAAGGATTTGGCGCCAGGCGCGGGGCTGCGATAGAAGGTACCGACCATCGGCGAGTTGATGGCTTCGCCGCGATAGCTGTTGCCTGGAGCGGGCTCTTCTTCAGGCGTTGCGGCGTTAGTCGCAGGCGCAGCAGGTTGCTGTTGAGGGGCAGGCTGAGCGTACTGGGGCATTGACTGCGGGTGCCAGGTGCCCCCATTGGGATGACGACTGATGCGAACCGACTCTTCGCCTTCCTGGATTTCAATCTCGCTAATATTGGATTCTTCAAGCAGTTCAATCAGTTTTTTGACTTTACGGATATCCATTACCTAGCCCCATCACTATCGTTGAGAGTGGTGTGTTCATCACGCGTCAATAGCGCAGTAAACCAAATTATAAAATGTAGAGAACGCCGCATGATGACGAACGTTACCCTTTTTTACTGCTTATAAAAGCAGAAGTTCAATCAATATGGTGGCGAAGTGTGCCGAAAAACGTTATCGATGTCCAGTTATCACATGCTTGGCACATAAGGCTGTTCTTAAACGGTCGTTTGACGGCGTTCGCGACAGGACGCCTCAATATCTAACCGTTGCCTGCCTGGCGACTCTCTTCCCAGCGCGCCAATTCGCGCAGGTGCTGGGCAAAGTCGGCGGCGTTGATATCACCCTGTATGCGCGCTGCACGGACCTCCTGACCATTCTGGAAAAAGAGCAGGCTGGGTGGGCCAAAAAGCTGGTAGCGGTTCAATAGTTGCCGACTTTGCTCATTGGTATCGGTGACATCGACGGCAATGCGCTCAAAGCCTGAAAGTTGCTCAATGACATCGGGGTCAGTATAGACCTTGCGCTCCAACTGGCGACATGAGATGCACCAGTCAGCCGTAAAATGAACGAAGACGGGTTTGCCCTTTGTCTCAGCTGTGTCGATGGCGCTGTTGAGTGCTGGCAAGCTGTCCAAATGCTGAAAAGCCAATGGTGCTTGAGCGTCGCTTTTGTTGGTCGTCTGGATGTTTAGCGGGCGCAGCGGATTATGCGAGCCCAAGGCAGCGCCAAGGGTAAGGGCGATGCCCCAGGTCAGCAGGATAAGGCCCAGCGTTTGACGCGCTTTAGCCCAGCCCGATGGCGTATGGGTTTGCAAGGCGCCCAGTGTCAGGGCGGTGCCAATGGCAAGCCCCGCCCAGAGCAGCAGGGCAATTGACGGTGCTATCAGGCGTTCTACCATCCAGATTGCCACCCCGAACAGCAATAGCCCAAAAGCCATTTTGACCCCGTTAAGCCATGCGCCGGAACGTGGCAGCAGAGTGGCGCCGAAGGTGCCGACCAGCAATAGCGGCACGCCCATCCCCATGCCCAGTGCAAATAGCATGGCACCTCCCGTCAGCGCATCACCGGTGGTGGAAATGATCACCAGTGCCCCGGCCAAGGGTGCCGTTACACAGGGAGACACCACCAGGACCGAGAGTGCACCTGCCAGTGCCAGGCCAGCCGGGCCGCTGCGTTGTGCTCGTGTCTGCCAGGCATCGACGCGTTGCGCCAGGCGTGGTGAAAGGCGTAAATCAAAGGTGCCAAGCATTGCCATGCCAAACACGCTGAACAGAATGGCAAAGGAGATCAGTACCGGCGCGGACTGGAGCTGTGCCTGGAGGTTGAGACCGGCCCCAAAGAGGCCCATCAGCACACCCGCGCCAGCGTAGGTAATGGCCATACCCAGTACATAGCTGGCCGACAGCATGAACGCACGGGGACGTGAGGGCTGTTGACCGATGATGATCGAAGACAGGATGGGCACCATCGGCAATACGCAGGGTGTGAATGTCAGTCCGATGCCGGCCAGGAAGAAAAGCCCTAGTGCCAGCGGCAGGCTGGCATCGGTCATCAGTTGGCTGAAGCGGCTGTCCTCGCTTTGTGGCGCGCCAAGGGTTGCAGCGCTGTCGTTCAATGCCACCGTCGAGTCGGCAGACGTTGCCGCATCGGTGGCGTTATTCGACGCGTCCGCCGGCGATGCGGGAGGCGTTTCGTCGGCGTTCGCTCCGGTCTCCCAGTCGGCATATGCGCGTGGCGGTTGGCTCTCGGTAGCCTTCAGTGCGATGGTTTCCGGCGGGTAACAAAGCCCGGCATCGGCGCAGCCCTGGAAGGTGAAGTCGACATCCAGCGGACCTGAAAAGTCACTTTCCAACGGCGCTTCCATGACCACTTGGTCGCGGAAAATATAGACGTCACCCATGAATTCATCATGGGTGAAGGTACCCTCGGGCAGTTCGGCCATACCCAGGCGAACCTTGTTTGTCAGGCTTTCCACGGCAAACTGGTGCCGGTAGAGGTAATACCCGTCAGCGACTTCGACGCCCACGAAGAGCGTGTCGCCGTCATGCCAGGCGGTGGGTTGAAAGGCTTCCAGGACGGGTAGAAAGTCGTCGTTCTGATCGCTTGAAGAGAACCACTGCGCCTGGGCAAATAGTGGTAGCGTGCCGAGCAGAAGCAACAGACCTAAACGTCGAATCGTGTGCAAAATGTGTCCTTGGTCGATAACGTCATATCAGCAGCTAGCATAACGCAACGTGGCGCGCTGGCAACGGGCTTCAGGGAGAATGCTGACCGTCAACGAAACGGGGCCACCCGAAGGTGGCCCCGTTCATCACGTGCGCTGAGGCGCTTAGGCTTTTTGGTAGGCCGCTGCCGATTTTTCAATGGCTTTGCGTGCCGCATCGACACCTTCCCAGGACTCGACTTTAACCCATTTGCCTTTTTCCAGATCTTTATAATTCTCGAAGAAGTGGGCAATTTGCTGACGCAGCAATTCGGGCAGGTCGGTGACTTCCTGAACGTCGTCATAGAGCGAGCTAAGCTTGGGGTGCGGGACACATACCAGCTTGGCGTCTTCCCCGGCTTCATCAGTCATGTTCAGGATGCCGACGGGGCGTGCACGAATGATACTGCCGGGCTGCACCGGATGTGGAGTGACGACAAGTGCGTCCAGCGGGTCGCCATCGTCGGCCAAGGTGTGGGGAATAAAACCGTAGTTGGCCGGGTAGAACATGGGAGTGGCCATAAAGCGGTCGACCAGCAGGGCCCCCATGTCCTTATCGATCTCGTATTTGATCGGCGCATGATTGGCAGGAATTTCAATCGCCACATACAAGTCGTTGGGCAGATCCTTACCAGCGGGGATGTTGTCGAAGTTCATCGTTAATTCCTTGGTCGTACAATGGCTAGGCAATCGAAGTTGCTGTATGAATAACACCGGATTATACGAACATGGCCGCAAGATTACCAATGCGACATAGGTGTTGCGACGACAAAGCGTTTGCCATCCTGCGATCGGACTGCACGGCAAGCTTGATAAGGTCACGACGTTTGGCGAGCATCGTTCAGTATCTCCAGTGTGTATCATAGGAAGTCCTAGACAGTGATGTCAGTTGCCAATGCTGTATGCTCAGGAGGATGACTTGGCCCATGCCCAATTGCTGATCAGTTACGGTCAGGCATTTGTTGCCCCGGATCGGCGCCTGCACCGCAGCTCCATGTCGGTACGCTTCCCCGAGCCGCCTTTGCTCAAGGCTAAAGGGAGTTGCGCGGTCATTAGCGACTCGCTGGCGCGCAATACCCTGGCCAAACAGGCAGGCGATTTAAGCGTAAGGGGGTTTTTAGCCGATTATTTTTCAACACCTGATCACTGGGATGTAAAAACCTCGGCGACGCGTGTACTAAGAGCGCTCAACAGCTGGTGTTATGGTCAAAGCCAGCATGTGCAGAATGGCAGCTTCGTATCATCGCTGTCGGCCTTGATCTTCCGTGAACGCGATGCCCACCTGTTCCATATGGGTGACACCCTGGTGTTTCGCCTGAGAGGGGCCGAGTTTGAACAACTGACCCGTGACCACGTCACGGACCTTGGGGGGTATCGCTATCCATCACGGGCGCTGGGTATGGATGGCAGTCTGGATATTGACTACTCCCATCTGCCCATGAAGCAGGGCGACCTTTTCCTGTTTACGACCCAGGCCGTGGGGGGCACCTTGCTGCCTTCCGACTACGTGCGACTGATCCGCCAGGATGCCAGCGATCTGGATGCGGCCTGTGAACGCCTTGCCAATGAAGCGAAACAACGCGCTCAGGATCGCGGCTATGGGGGTGACCAGTTCTGTTTCCAGTTGGTACGCATCGATGAACTGCCTGAAGAAAGCAGCGACCATCCCGGTCAGTTATATGGCGAATTGCCGATACCGCCTGAACTGGCCCCCGGGGCGAGACTGGATGGCCTGGAGGTGCTGGCGGTGTTGTCGCGTACGGCCCAGTCACGCATATACCGTGTGCGCGATGTCTACTCAGAGCGGGAAATGGTCATGAAGGCGCCCAGCCCGGAGCTTTCGCTGCGTAATGCCTATCTAGAGCACTTTCTGCTCCAGCAGTGGGTGGTAGAGCGGGTCAACTCGCCGTTCGTGGTCAAGGTTGTTGAGCCGTCACGGCCGCGGCGTTACCTTTACTATCTGATGCAGCATGTTGAAGGCGAGACGCTGCGTCAGTGGGCCGAGCGCCATCCCCAGGCAAACCTGTCCCAGCGGCTGGATATCGCCAATCAGTTGGGCAAAGCGGTTCAGGCATTGCACCATCGCGACATCCTGCATCAGCAAGTCAATCCCGATAATATTCTGATCGACCCGCACGGGAAGGTCGTCCTGGCCGACTTCAGTGCCTGCCACATGCGCGAGGTTGACGGCCATCGCCATTCAGGCGAGCTGTTAAGGCAAGTGGGCTTCAATGAGCACACGGCCCCCGAGTATGCCCTCGGGGACAGCGTCGGGCGGCGCAGCGACCAATACTCGCTGGCGTCGACCGTATATTGGTTGTTGACGGGCGAACTGCCTTACAGCCTGACGCCTAACCGGCTGCGCAGTCATACCGACCTGGAAGGGCTGAGCTACCGCAATGCACGCACCACTAATCCGGAAATATCGCCGGAGCTTGATGAGGCCTTGCGGCGCGCATTGGACCCTCAACGATCACTGCGTTTCAGGCGGTTATCCGAGTTTCTGCATGCCTTGCGGCTGCCATTGGGTAAACGGACACCGGGCGAGAAAGAACGCAAAGAGCCACGCCATTTCTGGCAGGGTGTTGCCGGTATTCTGCTCTTGCTGCTTGTGTTGTCCTGGCTGTTGCGTTAGTGCTCGCTCTTTGCCGTTGAGCTGACAAAAAGCCCGGGCGTCGTGGAGACGCCCGGGCTTTTTGTGTATCAACCTACAGGTATCAGCGAACGGTTAAAGCGTGAACACAGGCAGCTTGCGTTCTACCTTGGCCAGTTTCAGCTTGGCCACTTTCGGCAGGCCGTTTTCAAACGGTGGGAAATCTTCGCCCTGAATCAGCGGTGAAAGATAGTCGCGACACGTGTCGGTAATGTCGAAGCCTTCCTCGCTGATGAAGTCGCGGGGCATGAACTTTTCCTGATTAGCCACCTGGGAGAGCGGGGCAGAGATAACATCCCACTGATAAGGTGACTGAGAAATACGGCGAATCGCTGGCATCATGGCGTTCTTGCCCGCCAGTGCCAGTGATACCGCTTCGCGACCTACCGCGTAGGCCTGTTCTACATCGGTTTTAGACGCCAGGTGACGGGCAGCGCGCTGCAGGTAATCCGCAACGGCCCAGTGGTATTTGTACCCCAGATCCTGCTTGATCATGCCTGCCAGCGTAGGGGCAACGCCGCCCAGTTGGCGGTGGCCAAAAGCGTCGGTGTTGCCCGCATCGGCCAGGAAGGTGCCGTCTTCGTAGCGTGCCCCTTCCGACACCACGATAACGCAGTAGCCATTCTGCTTGACGCTTTGCTCGACCCTTTCCATGACCGCTTTGCGGTTGAAAGGAATTTCCGGGAATACAATCAGATGGGGGGGGGCACCAGCACCTTCACCGGCTAACCCGCCTGCCGCCGCGATCCAGCCAGCGTGGCGACCCATCACTTCAAGTACAAACACCTTGGTCGATGTGGCGCACATTGAGGCGATATCCAACGACGTCTCAAGAGTTGAGGTGGCGATGTACTTCGCCACACTGCCAAACCCTGGGCTGTTGTCGGTAACCGGCAGGTCGTTATCGACGGTTTTGGGTACATGAATCGCGGTCAGCGGATAGCCAAGCTTTTCGGAAAGCTGTGAGACCTTTAAGCAGGTGTCGGCGCTGTCACCCCCGCCATTATAAAAGAAATAGCGGATATCGTGGGCCTTGAAGACCTCGATCAGGCGCTCGTATTGGGCGCGGTGGGTATCGATATCCTTAAGCTTGTAGCGGCAAGAGCCAAACGCACCCCCCGGGGTGTGGCGCAAGGCCGCGATGGCGTCGTCGCTTTCCTGGGTGACATCGATGAGGTCTTCCGTCAGGGCTCCAATAATGCCGTTATGACCGGCATAGACCTTGCCAATCTGGTCGGGGGCTTGTCGGCAAGCTTCGATGACGCCGCAAGCGCTGGCATTGATCACAGCGGTGACACCGCCTGATTGGGCGTAGAAGGCATTATACTGAGCCATGGAAACGTCTCATCTCCTGAAAGTCGGAAAGCGTAATAAGTGGGCGAAGTTTAGCGTAAAGCGCTAAGGCCTGCATACGGCTAGTCGCCGCTATCCAGAGCCTGTTCGCGTTGGGCCAACTGCCAGCCGCCTAAATCCTTGTAGCGGTTGACCATGGCGCAGAACAGCTCTGCTGTGCGTTCGGTATCGTAGCGTGCCGAGTGAGCCGCTTTGTTATCAAATTCGATACCCGCTGCCTGGCAGGCGCGCGCCAGAACGGTCTGGCCATAGACCAATCCCGCCAGGGTCGCTGTATCGAAGCTGGAAAAAGGGTGAAAGGGGTTGCGCTTGACACCGCAGCGGTTGGCAGCCGCATTTAAAAAACCATGGTCGAATGCCGCGTTATGGCCGACCAGGATAGCCCGCGAACAGCCGTGGGCTTTAATCGATTTGCGAATAGGACGAAAAATTTCGCCCAAGGCTTCTTCTTCACTCAGCGCGACCTGCTGACGTAAGGGGTCATCCAGATTGATGCCGGTGAAATCCAGCGCGGACTGCTCAACGTTAGCCCCCTCAAACGGCTGAATATGGTAGGCATGAGTGGCATCGGGCAAAAGGTTGCCTTCTGGGTCCATTGTCAGGGTAACGGCAGCAATTTCCAGCAAGGCGTCGCCTTGTGCATTGAAGCCGCCGGTCTCTAAATCAACGACAACGGGCAGGTAACTGCGAAAACGTTGGGCCATTAATTCGCGGGCAATCGCCTCGCTCATGCAGCTCTCCTTAGTCTGCGAGTAATCGGTTAGCGCTTTTCGTGGATGATTCTAGCAGTTTCCTTTTAAGGCGTCGTTGGCGGTATTCGCTGAGCACTGAGAACGCTATACTTGGTGACTGGTGTTTTTCAACGTAAGCCATTCCGCGATTAGCGAGTCTGGCGCGCAATTGTTCAGAAAAGGAGTCAAGAATGTCCGATGTCAAAAAGGTTGTGCTGGCATACTCAGGCGGCCTGGACACATCCGTTATCGTTAAGTGGTTGCAAGAAACCTACAACTGCGAGGTGGTGACATTTACCGCCGACATCGGTCAAGGCGAAGAGGTTGAGCCAGCGCGCGCCAAGGCAGAGGCGTTGGGCGTCAAAGAAATCTACATTGAAGACCTGCGCGAAGAGTTTGTGCGTGATTTTGTCTACCCAATGTTTCGCGCCAACACCATCTATGAAGGCGAATATCTGCTGGGTACCTCCATCGCCCGCCCGTTGATCGCCAAACGCCTGATCGATATTGCCAACGAGACCGGTGCCGATGCGATCTCCCATGGCGCGACCGGCAAGGGCAACGACCAGGTACGCTTCGAACTCGGCGGTTATGCGCTTAAGCCTGGTGTGAAGGTGATCGCACCGTGGCGTGAGTGGGATCTCACTTCGCGTGAAAAGTTGATGGCGTACTGCGAAGAGCACAACATTCCCGTCGACTTTTCCAGTAAAAAGAAAAAATCGCCTTATTCCATGGATGCCAACCTGCTGCATATTTCTTACGAAGGCGGCATTCTGGAAGATCCGTGGGCGGAAGCCGAAGAAGACATGTGGCGCTGGAGTGTCTCGCCGGAAGCGGCGCCTGATCAGCCGACTTACGTGGAACTCACGTTCGAGAAAGGCGATATCGTGGCGATTGATGGTGACGCCCTCAAACCCCATGAAGTGCTTGAAAAGCTCAATAAGCTGGGTGGCGATAACGGCATCGGCCGTCTGGATATCGTAGAAAACCGCTACGTGGGCATGAAATCGCGTGGCTGCTACGAAACCCCGGGGGGCAGCATCATGCTGCGTGCCCATCGGGCGATCGAGTCGTTGACCCTGGACCGCGAAGAAGCCCATCTCAAAGACCAGTTGATGCCGAAGTACGCTGAAGTCATCTACAACGGCTACTGGTGGAGCCCTGAGCGTCGCATGCTTCAGGCGGCGATCGATGAAACCCAGCACAATGTTTCGGGTGTTGTGCGCATGAAGCTCTACAAGGGCAATGCCATCGTGGTGGGCCGTCAGTCAGAGCAGTCGCTGTTTGATGAGTCGATTGCCACCTTTGAAGACGACGCCGGTGCTTACGATCAAAAAGACGCTGAAGGCTTTATCAAGCTGAACGCGCTGCGTCTGCGGATTGCGGCGGGTAAAGGTCGTCAACAGAGCTAACGGGCTGGTTGGGCGGCAAGTGTGGCTTGCCGCCTGCCGGACGCGAGGAGTCAAAATGTTAAAAAAATTACTCTCAGGTTTGTTGGGTGGCGGTCAGGAAGGCGCCACGGGTAAAACCCAGTCGGCCGACCCCGTCGAATATAAAGGCTACATGATCACCTCTCAGCCCGATAACCAGAGTGGCCAGTATCGGGTGAGCGGTTTGATCAGCCGTCCTCAGGGCGAGGGCGAGGATCTTGAGCACCGCTTTGAGCGTTCGGACATGTTGCCCAGCCGCGATGCCTGCGACGCCATGATGATCACCAAAGCCCAGCGCTACATTGATGAAGTGGGCGACGACATGTTCAAGCCCGACCCACGCCACGAAGGTGGCCGGTGACGGAGAGGCGGCTGTAACGTTAAGGAGAGGCGTATGCGGGTTGTCCACCAAGCCTCACCCTGGCGCTCCCTGTTTACTGATGACGGGACGCTCAAGCTATCGGCGCTCACCGCGCCGTTGAGCCACCTTTCAACCCATCTTTCTTCGCCGCTTACCTCGTTAGCCGATGCGCATGCGTGGCAGCTGTCCCTGGCTGAATCACTGGTTCGCTACGATCTGCCAGCCTGGCGCATTAGTGAGGTGATCAGTGACCATAACGCCATGCTTTACCGCCAGGCGATTTCGCTATCGCTTGACGAAATGCGCGCACAAGGCTGGGGGGAACCGCCAGTCGACTACTGCGTCCTGCTGTTAGGCTCTGCAGCGCGCTACGAGAGTTTACTGGGTCCCGACCAGGATAACGCACTGATTATTGACGACTATCCCGACCATCGACACGTCGAGATCGACGGCTACTTTCAAGCATTAGGCGAGCGGTTTACCAATCGCCTGGACGAGGCAGGTATACCACTGTGCCGAGGCCACGTGATGGCGCGCTGGCCGATGTGGCGCAAGCGGTTGAGCGAATGGCGCGCGCAGCTGTCAATCTGGAGTGCCGACCGGCGGGTAAAACGGGTACAGCAGACTAATATTCTGCTTGATTTTTCACCGGTTGCGGGCAATCCCGCGCTGGCAGAACAACTGGCTGAAAGCATCGCGGCGACGTTGCCCAAGGCCTCCCTGTTCATGCACGAGATGGCCGCATTGCTTGACGAGCTGCCGGTGGCGCTGGATCGCTTCGGGCGGATCGCCTCAAGCCCCGGTCTTGCGGCACCCCACGAGCAGGCTGTCAACCTGAAACAGCAGGGGTTAATGCCGCTGATCAGTGCCGTGCGCTTGCTTTGTGTTCGCCACCAACGCCATGAAATAGGCACTCGGGAACGGCTGGTTGCGCTCAGCCATGCCGCAGAGGTGCTGACAGCGTCGCAATCAGACATGCTCCTGGCAGCCTTTGAGCGCTTACAGCAGCGATTACTGGATCAGCAGCGATACAACAAGGCGGGCGGCCATGTTGCTGACGGGTGGATTGATGGGCACCGTCTGCGCGAAGATGAGCAACTGCTGTTAAAGTTCGACCTCCAGCAGATCAAGGCGTTTGTAAAGCAGGTGAGAGCGGCCTAGCAAGCGGTGGGATTATGCCGATGACTCTGTCGCCGTAGGGTGATCAGGGGCGGGCGGCAGCTCCAGTGTCAGGCATGCACCGCCCAGAGTCCTGGCATCTTCAACCCAGAGGCGTCCACCCAGATGGGCAATAATGCCCCGGCTGATGGGTAGCCCGAGCCCGCTTCCCTTGGGGCGGCCGTGGGGAATATCGCCGTCCTGCTGTATCTGATGGAGTTTTTCAAATACCCGCTCGCGCTCATCAACGCTAATTCCCGCGCCGTTATCTTCCACGCTTAAGCGGAAATGATGGCGGTGACGGTATAGGCTCAGGCGCACCATGGGCTGATGGCGATCAGCAAACTTGCCCGCGTTATCGAGCAGATTGATGATTACCTGTTCCAGGCGGTCCTGATCGCCGATCACCATGGCCGGGTCGGCCTCAAGACTCATCTCAAGCTTGATCCCGCGTTCTTGATGCAGGTGTGCAATGGTATCCACACTGCGCCGCGCCAGCGCAGCCAGGTCAAGAGGCACCGGGTTAAGCGTTAAGCGGCCGCTCTCCAATCTGGCAAGATCCAGAATTTCTTCTATCAGGCGGGATAGTCGCTGGCTTTCATGAACGATGACGCCCAGAAAGTGCTGGCGCTTTTCGTCGGGTAGCTCGCTGTTATCACGCAGAATCTCCGCAAAGGCGCGGATCGAGGTGAGCGGTGTGCGCAGTTCATGGCTGACCATGGCGACAAACTCATCTTTCAATCGGTCCAGCTCGCGCAGCCGTTCATTGGCAGCGCGTAATTCTTCGCCGATTTGCGCCAACTCTTGGGACTTTTGCTCCAGGCGGCGGTTGTACTCAAGGGTTTGCGAGGTGGTATCCAGAATGCTCAGAATCGACTCGATATCCAGCGCTTCGCCGCGTACCACCGAGTTGATCAGAACCCGGGCAGAGGCGCTGCCCAGCGACCCGGCAAGGGCCTGCTCGGCGCGGGTAATCAGCTCGGCGTTGGCGGGCTCATCTGCTGCGAAGGCATTGTCGGCGCGGTTCTGACGGAAGACGCGCCGCGTTGCCTGGTTGCCTAGATAGCGAATGAGCAACTCGCTAAGCGCCCCTTGCGTCGTTTGCCCTCGCCAGAGTGGGGCGGTTTGCAGGTTGGGGTGCATCGCTTCGGTGAACAGTGCTGCCTGGGTCTGTTCAAGTGGTGTGGGGCGGGTAAATAACGAAATACCCACCAATAGCCCGACGTTGGCCAGCATGCTCCAGAGTAGCGAATGGGTATAAATATCCCAGTCTTCGAGACCGAATAACCCATAGGGGATCAGCCAGGCGATTCCCCAGGGGCCCTCGGTAAGCAATCCGGCATCCAACCAGCCGGACTGGGCAAAGCCTGGCAGCAGCAGCGTATAACACCAGACCACGAAACCCGCGATTAATCCTGCAGCGGCGCCCTGGCGAGTGGCACCACGCCAATAAAGGCCGATGAGCAGCGCCGGGGCAAACTGAGCCGCGCCGGCAAAGGACACCAATCCAATAGTGACCAGGCTATAGGAGTCGCCAATCAGCGCATGGTAGAGGTAGCCGAGAAGCAGAATCAGCACAATGGCCACCCGGCGGATGCCGAGCAGCCAGCCAGCAAGTTCGCCCTTGGTGCTCAGGTGCAGCCGCCGCGAGCGCAACAGCAGCGGCATGACCAACTGGTTGCTGACCATGGTGGAAAGCGCAATCGTCTCGACGATGACCATGCCGGTGGCGGCCGAGAGACCGCCTATAAATACCAGCAAGGGCAGCCCTTCCAGCCCGGCGGAAAGTGGCAGCGTCAACACAAAGCTGTCGGGGTCGCCAGCACTCACGCCCAGGAGCAGTCCCGCCAACGCAATGGGAATCACGAACAGATTGATCAGCAGCATATACAGCGGGAACAGCCAGCTTGCCCGGGTGAGATGCTGCTCATCGACATTCTCGACAACCAGGACCTGAAACTGGCGCGGTAGGGTTAAAAAGGCCAGAAAAGCCAGTACCAGCATGCCTACCCAGCCGGTCGCGCCGCCAGGCACACTATCCAGGCGCATGCTGCCGGCCAGGCCGGGCGTTGCGGCCACCTGGTCAAACAGCGCACCAGGCCCTTCAAACATGACAAAGACGACGAACACGCCGACGGCCATGAACGCCACCAGCTTGACGATCGACTCCAGCGCAATGGCTGCCACCATGCCCTCATGGCGTTCGCTGGCATCCAGGTGGCGGGTACCAAACAGGATGATGAAAACGGCCAGAACCAGAGCGACCCAGAGCGACTTATCCATCCAGAAGTGTTCATCGACAAGGGTGGTGTCGGCCGCAGCGGGGTAGTTGATCAGCACCGCATGGCTGACTGTGATCGCTTTTAACTGCAAGGCGATGTAGGGCGTGATGCTGATCAGGGCCATCAAGGCGACGAGGGCGCCGAGGCTGCTGCTTTTGCCGTAGCGGGCACTGATAAAATCGGCAATCGATGTGATGCGCTGGCGAGCGGCGATGCGCACCATTTTGCGGATGATAAAGGGCGACAGCAGCATTGCAAGCGTGGGCCCCAGGTAAATGAGCAAAAAGCTGGGCCCATGCTCGGCGGCACGCCCCACGCTGCCGTAGAAGGTCCAGGCAGTGCAGTAAACGGCGATGGAAAGCGCATAAACCGTGGGGGAGCCGATCAGTGACCGGCCCTGTTCTGCACGACGATCTCCCCAGGCAGCGACCACGAACAGCAGGGCCAGATAACCAAAGGCGGTGCCCAGAATAATAGGGTCAGTGCGCATGGTCAGCGGCCTGCACGGTGTTCCATCAGCCATGCCGCCAGGCCGATGATGATTGCCCAGGCGCTAAATAGATACAGGGATAGCCAGCCAATGTGGGGTGAGGGAAGGCGGTCAACCACAATGATCAGCGGCGGGCAAAACAGCACCAAGGCAATGGCAACTAGAGCGACCAGGCGTTCTGTTTTGCGTGATTGAGGGCCTGAAGGTGTCATGAGGCGCTGGCATCCTCTCGGTCGAAGGCATTGGCCTGGAGGGCAAGTAGTTGCTCCAGAGTATTGATGCCTCGGGCTTCCAGGCGTGGTAGCAGGGCAAGCCAGAGTTCGGCGGTGACGCGCGCATCACCCAACGCCGTGTGACGTGTGCCGGGCGGGAAGGCCAGGTCGTAGCGCTCGGCGAGGCTATCCAGGTCGTGTCCATCCAGCGCTTCGTCCAGTGCGCGCGAGATGAGGAGGGTGTCGATCACGGGGAGATCAAAGGTCACCCCTTGATGACTGATGGCGAGTAAGTCAAAAGCGGCATTATGGGCCAGCAGTACCGCTTCACCGGCATAGTCGCGAAAACGGCTAAGCACAATATCCAGGGGGGGCGCGCCGGCCACATCGGCATCGGTAAGGCCGTGAATGGCGGTACTGGCCAGCGGAATAGGCCGCTTGGGATCCACTTTTTGATCGAAGACGTCGCTTGCCAGCAGGCGTGCGTTAACCACGCGGCAGGCCCCAAGGCTGATCACGGTATCCCCTCGGCGCAGTTCAAGCCCGGTGGTTTCGGTATCAAATGCCACCACGTCCAGGCTGCGCAGCGAGCGGCTGGCGAGAGCTTCATCCGGCGGTGGCAGGTCGGCAATCCCAAAGTCATGGAATTCGGGGCGCGGCGGGGCGGTTTCTCGTGGGGCGCCTACACGGTCCATGGCGGGTAGTGGAAGGCGCAGGCGGGCATGAACGCCATCATCGTCGGTCAGGCTCCAGATATCGCTGGCATGCTGGCGCAGTACGTCGGAAACGATGGGGCTCAGCGGCAGAGAAGGCAGCGGTTGTTGCCGCCACTCGGCCAGCTCATGCTCGGGTAACGCCTTGCCCTGCCAGATAAGGTCTAGATAGACACGCTTATTACCCAGGCACATCTCGCCTTCAAAGCCGCTGTCGGGCAGGTGCGCATTGAGATGCTTGACCAGCGAATCAAACAGCGCAATCAGAGCCGGCGCGTCGCCCTTGAACCAGGCAGGCATGCCGACGGGGGTAATCAGGCGGTGCTCGGGGTCAAGGCGTTCGTCCAGGGCTTGCCAGAAGTCGTTTGACCACATGGGGGTCAGGCGTTCGCCCTGATGCTGCATGGCATCCAGTAGCTGGCCGATTTGGGCAACGTTGTCGCCAAGTGTGGCGCCTTCCTCCTGGATGACGCGTTCAAGACGCTGGCGTAGCGATGAGGTTTCCAGGTCGCCTTGATGACGAAGCTGGATCAGCGCGTCCGCGGCACTGGTCAGGCTCGCGGTATGCTGGCGAAGGGGCGTCAACATGTCAGCAAGCTCCGCTCTTACCCCCATTTCGTTCGACCAGGAGGTGGTCGCGTCACTGAACGTCAACAGCGTTTCGCCATCGCTACCCGGGACGCGGCGTAAAATGACCTTTAGCCAGCGGTTGTCACAAGGAGAAAGCAGCTCACGGGGGGCGCCATCGTTGGGTAGCTGGCTGATCGCCTGCTGCAAGCTCGCTACCGGCAGTAGCGCTTCCAGGCGTTTGCCCAGGCCGAGGCCGGTATTATCGGCGAAAAAGTCTTCGGCTGCCTGATTGAACAGCATCACACGACGATGATGGTCACATAGCAGGAGAGGTGTTTCGAGCACCTGCAACAGGGTTTCAAGCTCCTGGCGAATTTTGGCGGCGCTGCGCGCGCCTTCGGTATGCGCCGTGGCCAGGCGACTGCGGTCTTCACGCCAGCTCTCGCGGACCCGCTTAAGGTCTGGCCCCAAGCCTTTTAGCCAGCCTTCGGGCGGGTATTCATCGCGTGCATCGGGGTTGGCCACCAGGCGTGCCAATTGGACCTGCAGGTGGCGCAAGGGGGTGAACAGCATGCGTTCAAGCAGCAACCCCGCCAGGAAAATCGTGGCGCCGCCAGAGAAACTGCCCAGCCACAAGGCGACTCGCGTCGCCCCACTTGGCGCCAATTGGGCATCCAGCCACGCAGCAAAGACAGCCCCGCCCAGCAGGCTGATGCCGCTAAGCAGAAGCCACAGGCCAATCAATCGCTGGCGTTTGGGCAGCCCACCTCTTGTCATGGGTTGTTTCCTGTCAGCAGTGCGTTGACTTTTTCGACCAGTGCCTGGGTAGAGAAAGGCTTGGTAATGTAATCATCAGCTCCCAGTGCCATGCCTTTTTCCCGCTCCACCTCGCGGCCATGGGCGGTCAACATAATGATGGGGAGTGTTGCAGTGTCGGGGGCTTGGCGTAACTGCTCCAGTACATCGAACCCACTGATACCCGGTAAGCTGATGTCCAGCAAGATTAGATCCGGCTTGCTTTGTTGCACATGCACAAGTGCTTGCTCGCCGTCTTCTGCCGTCATGACCTCGAAGCCTCCTTGCTGCATAAGAAACTCAAGCGAGATTAAGATGTTGGGTTCGTCATCGACCACAAGCACTCTGGCCATTGTGCTCTCCATGGATTAAAGGTGTTGGGGCGGACCGAGTTGCCCGGTTATTAGCCTGAGTGTAGGTAGGCGAGCTGGCTGCGCCAAGACGACCTTGGTAACAAAGCGATGGCTGTGGATTTTCAATAGGTAGCCTGCGGCTGTGATGACAAGCAACGCCTGGGTATTACACAATTGTATTAACGCTACCCAACGAGACCCTAATGAACGCTCCCTTGAATCGCCGGAAGCGGGTTTTATTGCTATCCGCCTATGATGCCGTGAGCCATCGCTACTGGGCCGACAGCGTGATTCGTCACGTCGAGACTGTCGAGTGGACGCAACTGCGCTTGCCAGCGCGGCATTTTCGCTGGCGTGTCCGTGGTAACCCATTAACATGGCTGCTTAAAGAGCGGGAAACGCTGAGTCAGTCCTATGATGTGGTGCTGGTAACCTCGATGGTGGACCTGGCGACGTTAATCGGCTTGTTCCCTTCGCTGGGCCAGGCGCACAAGATCATCTATTTTCATGAGAACCAGTTTGCCTACCCTGTGTCGGAAGCGCAGCACTCCTCGGTGGAAGGCAGAATGGTCAATCTGTATTCCGCTCTGGCGGCCGATACGGTGATTTTTAATACCGCCTATAACCGCGACTCCTTTGTCGATGGCGCGCGCGCCTTTTTAAAAAGGATGCCCGAGAATGTACCGGCGGTAAAACCTCTTGAGGCGCTGCGACAACGCGCCAGAATACTGCCTGTCCCGATCATGCCCCTTGATGGCGGGTACCACGGCCAGCGCCATCCCCGGCGAATTCTATGGAACCACCGCTGGGAGTACGACAAGAACCCTGAGGACTTTTTCGAGGTGCTTTTTGAACTGAGCGGCCAGGGTGTGGCCTTCGAGCTTGCAGTGGTGGGGCAACGCTTTCGTCATGTCCCGCCGATTTTTGCCGAGGCGGAGCAACGACTTGCGTCACATATCACCGCCTGGGGGCCGCTGCCGGAAGGGCATTATCAGGCCGAGTTGGATAAAGCCGGTATCGTGGTGTCAACGACGTGGCACGAGTTTCAAGGGTTGGCGATCATGGAGGCGGCCCAGCGTGGCGCACGACCGTTAGTGCCAGACCGTCTTTGCTTTCCGGCACTTTACCCCAGGGCGTATTGTTACGATGGCACCCGAGGTGGGCTTTACGATCAGTTGTACCGCTGGCTTACAACGCCGACAGACCAACCGGAGCCATTGAATACGGCTCAATGGGAGTGGCCAGCATGGCAGGCGGCCTATTCGTCCCTGCTGGAGGAAGATGCATTTGAGTGATCAAGCAATCTCGGTTTTTTCTTTATAGTCGCATAGATCTTCTATGATGCAGCTGCCGCATCGCGGCTTGCGGGCAACGCACGTATAACGGCCGTGCAGGATCAGCCAGTGGTGAGCATCCTGCAGAAAATCCTTGGGCACGTGGCGCAACAGTTTTTGCTCTACCTCGACGACGTTTTTACCCTTGGCAATGCCCGTTCGATTGGCAACCCGGAAAATGTGCGTATCCACCGCCATGGTCGGTTGGCCGAAGGCCGTATTCAAAATGACGTTAGCCGTCTTGCGTCCCACGCCGGGCAAGGCCTCAAGCGCAGGACGGGTTTGAGGCACTTCCCCATTGTGCTGTTCGACCAGTTGATGGCAGGTTTTCATCAGGTTTTCGGCCTTGGTGTTGTACAAGCCGATGGTCTTGATATGGGTTTTCAGGCCATCGATACCCAGGTCGATAATGTCCTGGGGCGTGTTAGCGACAGGGAACAGGCTGGCGGTTGCCTTGTTGACGCCTACATCGGTGGCCTGGGCGGAGAGCAGCACCGCGGCGAGCAACTCGAAAGGCGTATGCCAATTGAGCTCAGTTGTGGGGTGAGGGTTCTCTGCCTGCAGCCGGGCGAAAATTTCATGACGCTTTTGGGCATTCATGGTCAGTCTCTGGGTTATTTAATCGTCCCCGTGACGCGGACACGGCGCTGTTCACGGGGGGTGATGGTCTTGGGTTGTGACGATGCCTCACGGCGTTGGTCAATGCTGTTTTTCAGCGCGATCAGCAGCCCCGCGACGAAAAACGCGCCGGGAGGAAGTACAAAAAACAGAAACTGATAGTCGTCGATCAATGTCAATCGCCAGCCATCGGCCATCGGCCCGAACAATAGCGCCATTTCCCGGAACAGCGTCCCCTGGCCCAGCAGTTCGCGTAATGCGCCTAACACCACCAGTACAGCGCCAAAGCCGAGCCCCATCATCAAACCATCAATGGCGGCAGGTAACACTGGCTGGCGCGAGGCAAACGCCTCGGCACGGCCCAGAATGGCGCAGTTGGTCACAATCAGCGGAATAAAAATCCCCAGCACCTGATAAAGCGGGTAGGCGTAGGCGGCCATGAGGAGCTCAGCGCACGTGACAAAGGCGGCAATAATCATCACAAAGGCAGGCAGGCGGACGGCGCTGGGTACCTGGTGACGAATCAGCGATACGGTGGTGCTGGCGCCGACCATGACGACCAGCGTGGCCATGGCCAGCCCCAATGCGTTGACCACGCTCGCACTGACAGCCAATAACGGGCATAGCCCCAGCAGTTGAACCAGCGCCGGGTTGTTTGACCACAGTCCTTCACGCGAAAGCTGGCCAAGTTGGCTCATCGCTTTGGCTCCTCTGCTTGCCGCTTGGGTGTATTGTCAAATAGTGCATGGTTGGCCGCATATTGTAGGGCACTGTGTACAGCATCGACCACAGCTCGGGGGGTAATGGTGGCGCCAGTAAAGGCATCAAAATGACCGCCATCTTTTTGTACTGCCCAGTCTTCGGTGGCTAGCGAATCCAAGCGTAAGCCATCGAAGTCAGTGATCCAATCGCTACGGCGGCGCTCGATGTCGTCGCCCAGGCCTGGGGTTTCCTGATGCCGGGTGACGCGAACCCCACTGATTCGCTGTTGCTCATCAAGCCCCACGAGCAGGTGGATGTCGCCGTTATAGCCGCGTCGGGTGACCACCGGTAACACGACAGCGCGTTGCTGGTCGTTTTCCACTTGCCAGCCGGTCACACCGCCGGGGTAGCCGAGTTTTTCAGCATCGGGCAACGAAACGGAGGATACCGTCGCCCGATGGGTAAGGGCTTCGGGCAGAACGGCCTGGCGCTGGCGTTGCTGATAGGCTTGCTGGTGCGCGTCGATACGCTCGGCAGTCAATGCCCTCAGCGAGGCGACACTGCCCGCCGTGATCAAGGCAAACAGGCCTAACGTCAGTGCACCGCGCAGCATGGCGTTGAGGGTGCTCATGGTTGTGCCCTGCCAGTAGCGGCTTGCGATTCCGTCGTGGCGGGCACCGTGTAAATATCCAACAGCGGTACGCACAGGTTCATGAGTAGCACGGCAAAGGCGACCGCATCGGGGTAGCCGCCCCAGGTACGAATCACGATGACAAGCAGGCCGATCCCAGCGCCGTAGATCAGTTTGCCGCGCTGGCTGGTGGCCGCGGACACAGGGTCGGTGGCAATGAAAAATGCGCCAAATAGTGTCGCGCCGGTGAACAGGTGTAGCCAGAGTGAGGCGGCTTCATCGGGGGTGAATAAGTACAGCAACGCGGCGGCGGCTGTCATGCTGCCAAGCATGGCGACGGGGATATGCCAGCTGATCAGGCGTTTGGCAAGCAGCAGTGCGCCGCCCACTGCCCAGGCCGCCGAAATCCACTCCCACGCAGTGAGGGTGGCTCGGGGTAGCGGCGGGTTAGCCCAGAATTGGCTGGCGGATACCTCCTCGGCTTTATGTTTGAACGCGTCCAGCGGTGTTGCGCCGCTTAAACTGTCAATCTGCTCAAGCGAGGTACTGCCCATGATCTGGCTGGCAAGCGTATCGGGCCATAGCGACTGGGGCGTCGGCCACAGGGTCATGTAGGTGGGAAACGACACCAGTAACAGGGCATAGCCCACCATGGCGGGATTGAAAGGGTTGTTTCCCAGCCCGCCATAAAGGTGCTTGGCGACCACGATGGCCGCGACCATGCCGATGCCGATCAGCCACCAGGGACTGGCAGGGGGTAACGACGCGCCGAGCAATACGCCAGTGAGTAGCGCGCTGGCATCATTGAGCGGCCGCAAATTGCGCTGACGCAGCCGCAGGACAAGGGCCTCCAGCCCCAGCCCGAAAGCGGCGGCGAGGACGACGTTGCTGACCACGCCCAGGCCGAAAAAAAACGTCATGGTGGCAAGGCCGGGCAGTGTGGCAATGATCACCCAGCGCATGATGCCCCCGGTGCTGGGCATTGTCGTCAAGCGGGGTCGGTCGTCTACCTGGGACGCGTGCAGCATACTTATGAAGTCTCTTGGGGTTCGCCTGCTTCACGAGCCTCGGCGAGGCGTGCCTCGGCTGCCTGCAGATTTTCCTGGGCGGTGGCCAACTGAATTTCGAGGTCGTCGTTGGGCTGTTCAGGGTCTTGCTGGGCAGCCCGCGCGAGGTTCTTCTCGGCTTTCCTGACCGCGGCTTTGGCGGCGGTTTGCGCGATGCGTAAACTTCGCAGGTCGGCTGGAGGAGAAGCGCCCTGAGAATCGGATTGCTGAGTCGACTGCCTGGCAAGTCGTGCCTGCCGACGCGCTTGCTTTTCTGCATCCTCGCGGGCGAGCCGCGCCTGGCGCCATTCAAAGCGATGCTTGGCATGCTCAGCCTTGGCGGTTTCCAGTTGCTGTTGGCGAAGCCGGGTTTTAGCCTGACGATAGTCGGCAACCAGGGGAATATGGCTCGGGCAAACGTAGCTACAGGCATTGCACTCTATGCAATCGAACAGCCGGTAGTGAGCCAGCTTGGTATCGTCCTGAGCGCGCGCATACCAATGCAACTGCTGGGGTAATAAGTTGGCCGGGCAGACCTCTTCACACGCGCCGCAACGAATGCAGGGCGATTCGGGCGGCGCAGGCGGGAGCTCTTGCCGCGTGGCAGCAATCAAGCAGTTGGTGGTTTTGGTCACCATGCCTTCAAGGTCGTCAAGCGGCGTACCCATCATGGGGCCGCCCTCGATCAGTTGATGAAGTTCTGCCCGATTCAGGCCGGCCTCGTCGAGCAGGGCGGCCATCGGCGTACCGATCCGTACCCAGCGATTACCCGGGTCGGCGATGGCCTCACCGGTCAGTGTCACCAGTCGTTCAACCAGCGGTTCGCCATCGCGAACCGAGCGCAGGGCTGCCAGGAGCGTGCCGGGATTTTGGCAGAGCACGCCCACGTCAGCGGGTAACCCCTGGTCGGGCACGTCGCGGTTGAGTAGCGATTTAATCAACTGGCGCTCGCCTCCGCTGGGGTAACGGGTGGCGATTACGCTGACGGTCACACTGAGCGGTTGGCTTTCTGCCATCGCTTGACGCAGGGCGCTTATCGCCTCGGGCTTGTTATCTTCAATGCCGACAACGATCTGCTTGGCGCCACAAAGCGAGGCGATGAACTGGGCACCTTCCAGCACATCCGAAGTGTACTGCTGCAGCGTAAGGTCATCCACGGTGATATAGGGTTCACATTCGGCGGCGTTGACCACCAGGGTATCGATGCGCTGGCGCTCGCCGATTCGGGCCTTGATATGAGCAGGAAAACCCGCGCCGCCGAGCCCTACCACGCCGCTTTGTTCCAGGCGCCTAAGCAGTTGATCAGCGCTTTCGGTACGCCACTCAAGCGGCGTCAAGCGTTGCCAGGTATCAACGCCGTCACCGTCGATGGTGATGGTATGGCGATCCACCTGGGTGACCTGGCCGCTGATGCTGGCATGCAAAGTGGCTGAAATCATGCCGTCGCCCCTGGCGATCGGCGTGCCAACCCTGACGCTATCACCCACGGCGACGGTCGCCAGGGCAGGGCGACCGGCATGCTGGTCCAAATGCAGCACGACTTGATCGGGCAACCTTGCATGACGCACCGGCCCTTGGGAGCGCTGTTTGCGTTCGGGCGGATAGACGCCGCCATGAAACTCAAAGGTGCGTGCCATGAGGCATCTCCATTGACGAGCGGCGGTCACTGGCAATCACCTGGGGTGGATAGGTGACGGGTCGCCATTGGTCCAACGGCGTACTCCGCGGCAGCATATCAATGCAATCGACCGGGCAGGGGTCAAGGCATAAATCGCAGCCTGTGCACTCATCTTCGATAACGGTGTGCATCTGTTTGGCGGCGCCAATGATCGCGTCCACCGGACACGCCTGGATACATTTGGTACAGCCAATGCACTCATCCTCGCGGATGAACGCCACCAAATCCTCACTCGGGGCTTCACCATCCAGCGGTTCAGGCGTGCGGCCCAACAGGTCGGCGAGGGCGGTAATGGTCGCTTCGCCGCCGGGCGGGCACTTGTTGATGGCATCACCCTGGTTGATGGCTTCGGCATAGGGGCGGCAGCCAGGATAGCCACATTGCCCGCACTGCGTCTGTGGCAGCAGGGTATCAATCTGCTCGACCAGGCTGGATTCATCTCCCTTGAAACGCTCGCTAACGGCGCCCAGCAGGGCACCAAACCCCACGCCTAGCGCGGTGAGCACCGCAATGGCGCTGAGCAGGCTGATGATCGAAAAGGCATCACTCATCGACGCACCTATCCTTGGACCAGGCCAGAAAAGCCCATGAAGGCAAGTGACATCAAGCTGGCCGTGATCATGGCAATGGCGGCACCTTTGAAAGGCCGGGGCGTATCCGTCGTGGCGAGGCGTTCGCGCATGGCGGCAAAGAGTACCAGTACCAGGGAAAACCCAACCGCGGCGCCCAGGCCGTAAAGGGTGGTGGCAATAAAACTCAGATCGCGATTAAGTGACAGTAGGGCAACGCCAAGTACCGCGCAGTTGGTGGTGATCAAGGGTAAAAAAATACCCAGTACACGATGCAGCAAGGGACTTAGCTGGCGCACCATGATATCGGTGAACTGGACCACGGCGGCAATCACCACGATAAAGCTGATGGTGCGCAAATAGGTAACGTCCAGGGGCACCAGCAGTCCATGGTAGACCACGAAACTGGCGGCGGAGGCCAGGGTCAGTACAAAGGTGGTGGCCAACGACATACCCATCGCCGATTCAAGTTTATTGGAAACACCCATGAACGGACATAAACCAAGAAACTGCACCAGCACAAAATTGTTGACCAGCGCGGTGCTGACCAAGATCACAAAGAGCTCATTCATTGCGGAGCATTGTGTTCAGGCGTCAGCCCACTGGCTAGCTGGGGGCTGAAGAATGCCACCTGGTGTCGGCCCGCTTCCTTGGCCAGATAGAGCGCCTGGTCGGCGCAGCTGACCACCGCACTGGGTGACTGGGATTTAGCGTCTTTTTGCATGGCAATACCGACACTTATCGTGACGAACGGTTTAACGGGTGAGGTTGAATGAGGAATCTGTAAGCCATCGATCGCCGCCAAAAGCTGTTCCCCAATGCCTCTTGCCTTATCGGGCGAGATGTGGGGAAGCAGGGCGCAGAACTCTTCTCCGCCGGTTCGGGCAATGAAAAAGTCTCTCGTTCGGGCGAGACTGTACATGGCCTCGGCAATACGTTGCAAGCAGACGTCCCCTTCGGGATGCCCATAATGGTCGTTGTAGAGTTTGAAGTGATCAATATCCAGCATCATCACGGCAACTGAGTCTGAATCGGTACTGGTGTCGCTGAAGGCAGTTTCAAGTTGCTGGTCAAAGAGCCGCCGGTTGGGCAGCCCTGTCAGTGCGTCATGCGTGGACATCTTCAGAAGTTCATCATTGAGCTGTTGCTGGCAGGTAAACTGTTCCTGAAACGCTCGTGACAGCAATCCTATTTCGTCGCTTCGTCTGGTGAGCTTATGTACATCCGTCTTGTGTATATCCAGCTGTTGAGTAAATTGGGTAAGTAAACGCAACGGCTTAAGTACAATTTTCTCAAGCAGCAGTAGTACCACGGCAATGACCAGAATCATTAGGACAGCCGTCCACAACAGGACATAGCGAAAGGTGGTCAAGCTAGTTAAATAGCTAGTGCGATTGAGCTCTATGCCTATTCCTAGTGAAACGGGGGTTAGTGGACTATAGATGGGTAAGTAACGTTCGGCATGAACGATGTTACCAGAGAAGCTAAGAGCATCACTGCTTGAGGCGGCCTCCCGGATAAGGCTCAGGTTGATAGGCAGCCCCGTGTATTCTTCCATGAAGCTAAGCCATTCGCCGTCTAAGGCGCGTGTCTTAAATAGCCATCCCGCCGGTGAGCCACTTTTATCGGTGCGTAAAATGGGGGTGGAGCCCACCATTACAGGCTTCTGGTCAGCGTAGATAGCGCTTTGATCTGCTCTATCCCCATCAATGGCTGACTGCATGCGGTTCACCCAAGGCTCCATCCAGGCACATTCATCGTTAGGCGTTTCACATGTTTGGTAGTTGCCCGTCGTCGGGTTAATACCGGCTAAAAAGTAGACTTCTCCAGCATTATTGAAAAACGCCATCAGCTGATAGCGCATATCGTCAAACATTTCCTGACTGAAGTTGACGTCTTTGTAGCGGGGATAGTCACCTTGGACAAACTGATAGGTATCATCCCAATGAGCCCAGTCACGCACCTGGGCAAGCAGTTGCTGCTGCTCAAGCTGAAAGCTGCGCTCAACGCGATCTAATTCTCGTTTTACGGCCTGGCGCTCTTCAGCTTGCAATGCCGGAAAGATGACCGATGAACTGATCGCGGCCAGTGCAACGATTGCACAGATAAGTAATCCGCCAAGAGCAGCGAAAAAGCGGAAACGCAATGAGCGTGGAATATGCCGGTGCATAAAGTGAACCAAAAGTGTATGGGTACTAAATAAGCGCTTATAAAAAAGGGGCGAAGGCTGGGTGCCTTGCCCCTTTTACTGCCGGATACCTAGTTAGGTGACACGCTGACCCGGTTCCGCACCAGAGTCCGGCGAGAGAAGATAAATGCCGTCTTGGTTAGCCGATGCCAGTACCATTCCTTCCGACACACCAAAGCGCATTTTGCGCGGCGCGAGGTTGGCGACCATGACGGTTAAACGGCCTTCCAGTGCTTCCGGGGCATAAGCGGAGCGGATACCCGAAAAGACATTACGGGTTTCGCCGCCCAGGTCGAGCGTTAGTTGAAGCAGTTTGTCCGCGCCCTCGACGTATTGCGCCCTGGCGATACGCGCGATGCGCAGGTCAACCTTGGCAAACTCATCGAAACTGATTTCTGCCGCGATGGGGTCGTCTGTCAAGGGGCCCTTGGGGGTTTCCTTAAGCTTTTGCTCTTCCACGATATCCTCCTTTGAGGCATCGATCATGGCGTCAATCTTGTCGCGCTCGATGCGCTGCATGAGGGGTTTGAATTTGTTGATGTCATGGTCGACAAGCACCTCTTGACGGCTCTCCCAGTCCAGCGACTCCACATTCAGGAAGACTCTTGCCTGGTCAGCCATGCCGGGGACTACCGGTGCAAGGTAAACCATCAGTTGGCGGAACAGATTAATGCCCACCGAGCAGATGTCGAGCACTTCGTCATCCCGGCCTTCCTGCTTGGCGAGCACCCAAGGCTCTTTTTCAGCAATATAGGTATTGGCCTCGTCGGCCAGCTCCATGACGTGGCGCATCGCGCGGCTAAATTCGCGCGCTTCAAAGTCCTGGGCAATGCTGTCGCCAGCAGCGATGAACCGGGCGACCATCTGTGGCTCGCTGCAATGGGCGGATAAGCGACCGCCGCCAAGCTTTTTGACAAAGCCGGCGCAACGGCTGGCAATGTTGACGACTTTGCCGACCAGATCCGCATTCACCCGGGCGGCAAAATCGTCAAGGTTGAGGTCAAGGTCATCGACCTTGGACGTCAACTTGGCGGCAAAGTAGTAGCGCAGGTATTCAGGGTTCAGGTAGTCGGCGTAGGTGGCTGCCTTGATAAAGGTACCCCGCGACTTCGACATCTTGGCGCCGTCCACGGTGACAAAACCGTGGCAGTTAACGGCGGTTGGCGTTCGAAGGTCTGCCCCCTCGAGCATCGCCGGCCAGAAAAGCGCGTGAAAATACACAATATCCTTGCCGATAAAGTGATAGATCTCGGCATCCGAGTCTTTTTCCCAGTAGCTGTCGAAGTCAATGCCCTCTCGCTCGCAGAGGTTCTTGAAGCTCGCCAGATAACCGATCGGCGCGTCCAGCCAGACGTAAAAGTATTTGCCGGGGGCATCGGGGATTTCAAAACCGAAATAGGGGGCGTCTCGGGAGATGTCCCACTCGTTAAAGCCCGACTCAAACCACTCCATCAGCTTGTTGCGAATCTGCGGCTGTACATGGCCATCGTTAATCCAGCGCTGCAGGAAATCAGCAAAGTCCGGCAACTTGAAGAAGTAGTGCGTGGAGCTGCGGACTTCGGGCGTGGCCCCTGAAATCGCCGAGACCGGATTTATCAACTCGGCTGGCGTATAAGTAGCGCCACATTTTTCGCAGTTATCGCCGTACTGATCGTCCGCACCGCATTTTGGGCAAGTGCCTTTGATGAACCGGTCAGCGAGAAATAATCCCTTGTGCGGGTCGAACATTTGTTCAATTTCCCGCGTGGCGATATGGCCCTTGTCGCGTAAGCGCTGGTAGATCAGCTCGCTGTAATAGCGGTTTTCGTCGGAATGGGTTGAGTGATAATTGTCAAAGGCAACGCCGAAGCGCGCAAAGTCGGCTTGGTGATCGCGTGAAACCCGGTCGATTAATGCCTCAGGGGAAATACCTTCCTGCTCGGCGCGCAGCATGATGGCGGTGCCGTGTGCGTCGTCGGCACATACGTAGTGGCACTGCTGACCACGGCTTTTCTGAAAGCGCACCCAAATATCGGTTTGGATATATTCAAGCAAGTGGCCCAGATGGATAGCGCCGTTAGCGTAAGGCAGCGCGCTGGTAACCAATATGCGGCGCGAGGAGGTAGTTGACATGATGAACGAAGATCCCGGTCAGGCATTAACAAAAAGATAAAACGGTGAGGCGGCTCAAGTAACTGACTAGTAGAGCGCCTGTTCCTCTTGAACCACTTCACGCAATAGCTCTAAAAACAATTTATCCGCCTCAGAGTGCTCGGTTGGGTCTTCAGGGATATGCACGCTAGTGGTATCAGATATTTGGTTGGCAATACGCGCCATGACGGCGGGGCTGTTGCCCTCGGCCAATTCTTCTCGGGCAATGGTCAGCGACTGCTCAAGAATTTTGGGGTCTTGCAGCAGCTTGCGAATAAAGCCGCGGAGCTCATTGATGATACGGGTTTTCTGGATTTCTGAAGCGGACATGGGGTTCTCCTTCATATCGCGACGAGCATGGCGTCAAGCGAGGCCACTAAATACCTCGACAATAGCATTTTTTCTGCCAACGAGCATGGCGTGTAACCTCAGTGGGTTAAACGCCCCGCCTTGTGTTTAACCGGGTTGGCGTATTGTGCCAGCCAGTAAGGCCGCAGCGGTTCCGGCACGTTTGCCAGTCGCGCATTGAAACGCTCTCTGTCTTCACGGGTAATGGTGCGACGTGCCACCAGTTCAGGGGCATCCCCAAGGGCTTCCAGCGCCAGATAATGGCTGGGAAAAAGTCGGTAACCGCCAATCACCTGCCGGTCAATTTCAGCGGCGACTTCATCGGGGGTGGCCATGTCGGCCCCCACGGGCGTGCCGAATCGCAGTTGAACACGGCCCTTGGTGCCGGTGATGCCAGCCACAATAGATTGAATGTCTTCGAATTCGCTTTTCGCGTAATGGCCCTTCGTGTCGATATCGTGAAGTTCCTGGGCTTTTTGCAGGTCGCAAGGATCATATTCGTAACTGATCGAGACGGGCACAAGCTTAAGCTCGGCAATGGCATCGCCAAATTGAGCGTCACGATTGCTGAGGCGACTCGCAATGGTCAGCATCTTGATGATGGCAGGGTCGGTCCGGTCAATCCCGTTTTTGGCTCGACCTTCCCGCTGAGCCATCCAGATCGAGTGTTGATCCTCGGTAATCGAATGGCGGATATAGGACGAAAGTTTCTGGTATGCGGCCAGCATGGCGCGCTTGCCACGTGCACTGCGAGGGACGATGAAACTTTTGTTGAGCCGCATGAGATCGGTGACGTAGGGCTTTTTCAATAAATTGTCACCAATCGCAATACGCACCGTGTCCCGATCAGCCTGGTAGAGAGCGTAGTTGACGAAAGCCGGGTCCAGCGAAATATCCCGGTGATTACCGATAAACAAATAGGCGCTATCAGGATCCAGTTTGTCCAGCCCGGCAACCTCGAATGCATCGGTTGTGGTGCGGATCATGCGCACCATATAGCTGGCGATGCGCATCTGGAATTCACGCACGCTGGTGACGCCCTTGACTTCCCGGCGCACCGCTTGACTGGCAATGGCACGTGCCAGCGGGGGTGCCCAGCGAGCCAGGCGGGGCAGCCGGAAGCGGGTAAGCGCATTTAGCAACTCGTTATCCCGCGAAAGCTTGGCAAGCACGTCAGCCACTTCATGATCCATGTAAGGGCGGACATCCGCCCAGGGGTCTGATGGCATCGAGGCGGTCGAAGCGTTATTGTGATGTGTCATGCGATCCGTAAGATTTCTTCAATAAAATCAAATGTATGAGCGATAGTCGTTGACCTCGGGGCGCGACCTGATCAAGCCGGTGAAGGTTCTCGCTGTACTGGTTCTTGCTGTACTTCCCCGCCGAGCCAATCCATCAAGCGCACGATGTCGTCAGACAGGGCATTCGCCATGAGAATAAAGTCGGTCTCAAGCCGTGCGAGCGCGTCGTCGCCATCATCAGCTTGGTCAGCTTCTTCAATCAGGGCATCACCGAAGCGTAGCGACTTGAGCGCCAGGTCATCGTGTAATACCAAGCTTAGGCGACCTTCGATGTGAATGGCGAGTTTACTGGCTTGTCGCCCACTCTCGAGAAGTTGCTGGATTTCGTCGCTATCCAGGTCGACTTGTCGGGCACGCAGTACGCCATCGTCGCCTTTGGCCTTCAGTTCTACCTGGTCGCCCAGTTGAAGGTCAGCGGGTCGACTGGCGGGGTCGCCAAGCCAGGTCGTCATTGCCCGCATGGGCAGCGTCTGGGAGGCGAGCGGGGTAACGCTCAAGGTGCCCAGGGATTCGCGCAGCAGGTCGAGAATATCTTCCGCCCGGGTCCGCGAACTGGCATTAACACCGATTAGCTGGCGTCGAGTATCCCACCAAACATCAATTTTCTGACTGCGTACAAAAGCGCGAGGTAACAGCTCCTCGGTGACTTGCTCCTTGAGAGCGGTTTTTTCCTTGCGGGTCACCTTGCGGCCTTCACTTGCCTCAATGCTTGCCACCTGTTCGTCGACATCCTCTTTGACGACCGAGGCCGGCAGAAGGCGTTCCTGACGCAGCGCCGACAACAGCCGATGCCCCTGGATTTCATGCAGGCGCTGGCCGCTGCCCAGGCGCCCGGCGGGCGCTGTCCAGCCCAGGCGGCGGGCGTCGGCATTACCCAGAGGTGCTGCTGCGTGAGCATCCAGTGCTTCACTGAGCGCCTCATGATTTAGTTCAGGAGCGCTGTGTATTCGATATAAGTGCAGGTGTTTAAACCACATGTCGCCTGTCCTGTGTAAAAGGTGGCACATTATGTCGAAAGCGGCGCTGTCCTACCAGCATCGTCGCAAAGCGGTTCATTGTTGCGAGTGTTTCAAACTTGTGTTTGATTGGGGTCTCGCTGGCCAAGTCACGCCGGTCAGTCACTATCGTTATAAACCCGAACAATGGAGGAGCCCTTATGTCAGTCGAATCAGTGTCGAGTACCCAGCTGCGCGTGCGTGGCTATCACCTGGATGGCTATGGCCATGTCAACAATGCCCGCTACCTGGAATTCATGGAAGAAGGGCGCTGGGCATTTTTCGATGAACATCCCGCGCTAATGAAAGAATTGCACGCCGCCGGGCGGGCGTTTGTGGTGGTGAATTTAAATATTGATTACCGAGCCGCTGCCGTTCAAGGCGATGACCTGGTGGTGGTGACGGGGATTATCGATGTCGGTGATCGAAGTGCGGTATGCCACCATCAGATTCGCCAAAAGGACGGCCGTATGGTGGCCCAGGCGGATCTTACCTTTGTATTGCTGGACGTGCAGGCCAACAAGGCGAGCCCCATTGACGGCAATGTCCGCGAGACACTCGATGCGTTAACCGTCGACAAGTCGATATTTGCCGATTGAAGCGTCTCGGCATTGCGACTGACTGCCCTTGATGCAAATGCAGTGGTATGATGGGGAATTATTTGGGCGCCGCTATGCTGTGTCTTTTCAGGCCGTATTTATAAGCGCTTTCAACTCTCGCAGTGCCAATGCAGTGCAAAGGATCTGACTTTCATGGGTGACATCGCCAGAGAAATCTTGCCCGTCAATATTGAAGACGAGCTCAAACAGTCGTACCTCGACTATGCGATGAGTGTCATTATCGGCCGCGCGCTACCTGATGTGCGTGACGGCCTGAAACCTGTTCATCGGCGTGTGCTGTTTGCCATGCATGAGCTGAACAATGACTGGAATAAACCGTACAAGAAGTCGGCGCGTGTCGTCGGCGATGTGATCGGTAAATATCACCCGCACGGTGACAGTGCGGTATACGACACCATTGTTCGCATGGCACAGCATTTCTCCATGCGCCATGTGCTGGTCGACGGTCAAGGCAATTTCGGTTCGATAGATGGCGACAATGCGGCCGCCATGCGTTACACCGAAGTGCGCATGGCACGCTTGGCCCACGAGCTACTTGCCGACCTGGAAAAAGATACCGTCGACTGGGTTGATAACTATGACGGTACCGAGCGCATCCCAGACGTTCTGCCCACCAAGGTTCCCAATCTGTTGATCAATGGGTCCTCGGGAATTGCCGTGGGGATGGCGACCAATATTCCGCCCCACAATATGCGCGAGGTGATCGACGGCTGCCTGGCGTTAATCGATGACTATACGCTCAGCGTCGATGATCTGATGCAGTATATTCCCGGGCCGGATTTCCCTACCGGTGGCATCATCAATGGCCGTGCGGGCATTCTTGATGCCTATCGTACCGGGCGAGGGCGTGTTTACGTGCGCGCCTGTCACACCATCGAGCATGATGATAAAACCGGTCGCGATCACATCATCATTACCGAGTTGCCTTATCAGGTTAACAAGGCGCGCTTGATCGAGAAGATCGCCGAGCTGGTCAAAGAGAAAAAGATCGAAGGCATCGCCGAACTGCGCGATGAGTCCGACAAGGACGGCCTGCGGGTGGTGATCGAAATCAAGCGGGGCGAGTCCGGTGAGGTCGTGGTGAATAACCTCTTCGCCCAGACGCAGCTGCAGAATGTCTTCGGTATCAACATGGTGGCGCTTGAAAACGGCCAGCCACGCACGTTGAACCTCAAGCAGATGCTTGAAGCGTTTATCCGCCACCGTCGTGAAGTCGTCACCCGTCGAACGCTGTTTGAACTGAAGAAAGCCCGTGAGCGCGGTCACATTCTGGAAGGTCTGGCGGTGGCGATTTCCAATATTGATGAAGTCATTGAACTCATCAAGGCATCGCCCAATGCGTCCGAAGCGAAAGATAAGCTGTTGGCGAATGTCTGGCAGCCAGGTCAGGTGACCAGCATGCTGGAGCGCGCCGGGGCCACTTCGTGCAAGCCTGAAGACCTTGACGAAGGCTTTGGTCTTAATCCCAGCGCGACCGAGTACCGCTTGTCGCCGGCCCAGGCTCAAGCCATCCTGGAACTGCGTCTGCATCGGTTGACCGGCCTTGAAACCGAAAAGCTGCTCGATGAGTACCTTTCCATCCTGGAAAAAATTGCCGAGCTGACCGAAATTCTTGCCTCGCCGGACCGCCTCATGGAAGTGATCCGTGAAGAGCTGCATGCCGTGCGCGATCAGTTTGGTGATGACCGTCGCACTGAAATCCAGGCCAGCCACCTTGATCTTTCGATGGAAGATTTAATTGCTGAAGAAGACATGGTGGTAACGGTCTCGCGTTCAGGCTACGCCAAGACACAGCCACTTTCCGATTATCAGGCCCAGCGCCGCGGTGGTCGCGGCAAGTCTGCCACGGCCATGAAAGACGAGGACGTGATCGAGCACCTGCTGGTGGCATCGACCCACGACACGGTGCTGCTGTTCTCCAATCGCGGCAAGGTGTACTGGCTTAAAGTCTACGAAATGCCTAACGCGAGTCGTGGCTCCCGTGGCAAGCCGCTGGTCAATATGCTGCCCCTCGAGGAAGGTGAGGCGGTCAACGCCATCTTGCCGGTGCGCGATTATGACCCTGATCATTATATCTTGTTTGCCACCGCCCAAGGGACGGTCAAGCGCACCAGCCTTGAGCAGTTCTCCCGTCCACGCAGCGTAGGCCTGATCGCGATTGACCTGGAAGAAGGTGACCGCTTGGTGGGCGCGGCGATTACGTCGGGTTCCGACCACGCCATGCTGCTGTCTTCCAACGGCAAAGCAATCCGCTTCGAGGAAGGTAATGTAAGGGCGATGGGCCGGACAGCTCGTGGTGTTCGCGGTATGCGCCTGGCAGACAAGGCGGAAGTGATCAGCTTGATCATTCCCAAGACGCAGCAGATTGATGACGGTGAAGACGATGCATCAGACAGTGCTGTCGATGGTCAATCCGACGCCGGTCATATCTATATTCTCACCGCGAGCGAGAACGGTTACGGAAAACGTACCCGTCTTGAAGCCTTCCCGCTTCGCGGTCGTGGCGGCCAGGGCGTGATTGCCATGCAGACCAGTGAGCGTAACGGTTCCCTGGTAGCGGCCATGCAGGTCTATGACAGTGACGAAATGATGCTGATCACCGACCGCGGCACGCTGGTCCGCACGCGTGTGGAAGAGGTCTCGACCACGTCGCGTAATACTCAGGGGGTCATGCTGATTCGTCTCGGTAAAGAAGAAAAGCTGGTTAAAACCGTGCGTGTCGAAGAGCCCGAAGAAGGCGATTTTGAGACGTTGGAAGAGGCGGAGACAGACGACGCCAACCATAATGACGCACAGGATGCCGGAGCCGATGACACGTCGTTATAATTTTTGTGCGGGGCCTGCCGCACTGCCTGAAGCGGTATTGGCACGGGCCCGGGATGAACTGCTCGATTACCAGGGCCGCGGCTTGTCGGTGATGGAAATGAGCCATCGCAGCGATGAGTTTGTGGCAATTGCCGAACAGGCGGAAGCCGATTTACGTGAGTTGCTGGGAGTTCCCAGTAACTACAAGGTGCTGTTTCTGCAGGGGGGCGCAAGCCTCCAGTTTGCTATGCTGCCGATGAACCTCTTGGGTCAGGGGGGGCGAGGCAACTTCATTCAAACCGGTATCTGGGGCAAGAAAGCGTTCAACGAGGCCAAGCGGCTTGGTTTTGACTGTCATGTGGCAGCAAGTAGTGAGTCGAATGGCCATACGGCGGTGCCTGCGGCAGACACATTGAAGATCAGTGACGACGCGGCTTATCTGCACTATACCTCCAATGAAACGATTGGCGGGCTGGAATTTGATTACACGCCACACGTGCAGCGTAACGATGGCACCAGCGTACCGCTGGTCTGTGATATGTCGTCCAACATCCTTTCCGGGCCGCGGGACGTCAGTCAGTTCGGGGTGATTTATGCGGGCGCGCAGAAAAACATTGGCCCGGCGGGATTGACGTTAGTGCTCGTGCGCGACGACCTGCTGGGTAACGCGCAGCCCACCATTCCCTCTTTGTTTGACTATCAATTGCTTGCCGAGGCAGGGTCCATGGTCAACACGCCTCCGACCTATGCCTGGTATCTGGCGGGACTTGTTTTCCAGTGGTTGAAAACGGATGTCGGTGGCCTGGCGGCGATGGATGCGATTAACCAGCGCAAGGCTGAAAAACTGTATGCCGCCATTGACGCCAGCGACTTGTACAGCAATCCGATTGCACGTCATAACCGCTCTCGCATGAACGTTCCTTTTGTGCTGGAAGACGCCAGGCTTGATAACGCCTTCTTGAAAGAGGCCGATGAGGCGGGGCTCTTGAATCTGAAAGGGCACCGCAGCGTGGGTGGCATGCGCGCCAGCCTGTACAACGCCGTGCCAGAGGAAGCGGTGGACGCTTTGATTGCCTTCATGGCAGATTTCGAACAACGAAGGGGCTAATCACCATGGCCGACACGTCGATCAATCTGGACGCGCTGCGCCAGCGTATTGACCAATTGGATGATGATATTCTCCGCTTGATCAGCGAGCGGGCGGACTGCGCTCAGCAGGTCGCGCATATCAAGCTCGCCGAGGATGAGGAAGCGGTATTCTATCGGCCCGAGCGCGAAGCCCAGGTGCTACGCCGTATTATGGCGTTAAATAAAGGCCCGCTGGATGCTGAGGAAATGGCGCGCTTGTTTCGCGAGATTATGTCCGCTTGCCTGGCACTGGAAAAGCCCATCAAGGTGTCCTACCTGGGCCCGGAGGGGACCTTTACCCAGCAGGCGGCGCTGAAGCATTTCGGGGAAAGCGCGATTAGCCTGCCGATGGCCGCCATTGATGAGGTGTTCCGCGAAGTTGAAGCCGGAGCGGTCAACTATGGCGTTGTCCCGGTAGAAAACTCTACGGAAGGGGTGGTCAATCATACGCTCGACACCTTCATGGATTCCTCGATTCGCATTTGCGGTGAAGTGGTCCTGCGTATCCATCATCACTTACTGGTCAGCGAAACGACCCGGCGGGATAAAGTCTCGCGTATTTACTCCCACCCTCAATCCTTTGCCCAGTGTCGTAAGTGGCTTGATGCCCACTTTCCTCATGCGGAAAGAGTGCCGGTTGCTTCCAATGCCGAAGCCGCCAAATTGGTGAAAACCGAGTGGCACAGTGCAGCGATTGCCGGCGACATGGCCGCCAAACTCTACAATCTTGAGCGTGTCGCCGAAAAGATTGAAGACCGTCCGGATAACTCCACGCGGTTTTTGATTATCGGTAACCAGGATATTCCCATGTCGGGAGAAGATAAAACGTCGATTGTGGTGGCGATGCGCAACCAGCCGGGGGCCCTCCATGATCTGCTCGAGCCGTTTCATCGTCACCAAATCGACATGACCCGCCTGGAGACGCGCCCTTCGCGTACCGGGGTCTGGAACTATGTCTTCTTTATCGACTTTAAGGGGCATCGCGACGAGCCACGGGTCACCGCTGTGCTGGAAGAAGTCCAACTGCGAGCCGCCGAGTTGCGTGTGCTGGGTTCCTACCCCCAGGGCGTGTTGTGACGCCAGCGGGTGAGAAGATGTCCGGTGGGGCAGATGTCGATGAGTCGCGGTTGTTGATTGTCGGGCTCGGCCTGATTGGCGGATCACTGGCCTCGGCGCTGCGTTTTGCCGGGTTTGAGGGCCAGATAGTCGGTTGCGATCCCAACCCCGATGAAATTGCCCGTGGTATCGAGATGGGCTTGATTGACAGCGGCGGCACCGAGCTTGGCGCCCAGGTGGCTGATGCGTCACTTATCGTGCTCGCCGTCCCAGTGCTGGCGATGGAAACGGTAATGAAAACGCTGGCTGGCGCATTGCCCAAGGCTGCCCCTGATGTGGTGATTACCGATGTGGGCAGCACCAAGGCGGCGATTCGCGCCTGTGCCAAGCGCGTTTTTGGTGGCGTGCCTGCCAATATGGTGTTGGGTCATCCAATTGCCGGCTCAGAAAAAAGTGGCGTGTCGGCAGCCAATCCCGATCTCTATCGGCATCACAAGGTGATCTTGACCCCTGAGCCGGACGTTGATGAGGCGGCCTTGGCGCGGGTTTCGGCTTTGTGGGCGGCTTGCGGTGCCGATGTGCTGGAAATGAGCGTTGAGCACCACGACCATGTACTGGCGCGTACCAGCCACTTGCCGCACTTGTTGGCATTTTCGTTGGTCGACACGCTGGCGCGTCAGGATGACCGGCTGGATATTTTTCGCTACGCCGCCGGGGGATTTCGTGACTTCACCCGTATTGCGGGCAGTGACCCGGTGATGTGGCGCGATATCTTCATCGCCAATCGCCAGGCGGTACTGTCGTCGCTGGATGATTTTGAAGCGGGCCTTGCCCGATTGCGCAAGGCCGTTGAGCAAGGCGATAGCGATGCCCTGATTGCGACATTTGATCGGGCCAGCCATGCACGCCACTATTTCGATACGTTATTGAACAAAACCACTTATCAGGCGGAATATCATATGCAACCAGAAGGTAAGGTAACTTACCGGGTGCGGCCAGGCGGTCAGGCGCAGGGTCGACTGCGAGTGCCCGGTGACAAATCCATGTCACATCGCTCAATCATGCTGGGGGCACTGGCTGATGGTGTTACCGAGGTCAAAGGTTTCCTTGAGGGAGAAGACAGCCTTGCTACGCTTCAGGCGTTTCGTGAAATGGGCGTGGCCATTGAAGGGCCACACCAGGGGCGCGTCACCATCCATGGCGTAGGCATGCATGGATTAAAAGCGCCTTCTGGCCCCCTTTATGTGGGCAATTCGGGCACCGCGATGCGACTGTTTGCAGGCTTGCTGGCCGGGCAGGCATTCGACAGCGAATTGACCGGCGACGAGTCGCTGAACAAGCGTCCAATGGCCCGTGTTGCTGACCCGCTGCGCCTGATGGGGGCAACCATCGATACCGCAGAAGGTGGACGCCCCCCGCTGAATGTCAGAGGCGGCGCCGCTTTAAAAGGCATTGATTACGACATGCCTATGGCCAGTGCCCAGGTGAAATCCTGCCTGTTGCTGGCAGGCCTTTATGCTGAAGGTGAAACCCGCGTGCGTGAGCCAGCGCCTACCCGCGACCACACTGAGCGCATGCTCAACGGCTTTGGTTATCCGGTGTCCCGTGAGGGTGATACCTGTTGGCTGCAGGGTGGCGGAAAGCTGACAGCGGGGCCGATCGATGTGCCGTCGGATATTTCATCAGCGACGTTTTTCCTGGTGGCCGCGGCCATTACCCCAGGTTCCGACATAACGCTTGAGCATGTGGGCATCAACCCGACGCGTATCGGCGTGATTAATATTCTCACCCTGATGGGGGCCAACCTGGCCCTTGAAAATCAGCGTGAAGTGGGTGGCGAGCCCGTTGCGGATATTCGCATTCGTTACGCACCGCTTAGCGGTATTGAGATTCCTGTCGACCAAGTGCCATTAGCGATAGACGAATTTCCAGCCTTATTCATTGCCGCCGCCAACGCCAAGGGCACCACGCGATTACGCGGCGCCGAAGAGCTGCGCGTCAAGGAGTCTGATCGCATTCAGGCGATGGCTGATGGCCTGGCCATTCTGGGCGTCGAGCATACGGTCGTTGCTGACGGTATTGATATTACTGGTAATGGCGACGACCAAGTGGCCAGTTATGGTGGCGGGCGGATCGATAGCCTGGGTGACCACCGAATTGCAATGGCCTTCGCCATTGCTGGACTGCGGGCAAGCGACGATATCGTAATCGATGATTGCGCCAATGTGGCGACCTCCTTCCCGGATTTCGTGGACCTGGTAACCCGCGTGGGGATGACGCTATCGGTGGAGGGGGCATGACTGAAATCACCCCTGTATTGACCATTGATGGCCCCGGCGGCGCAGGTAAAGGCACGATCAGCGGGCTAATGGCCGAACGCCTGAATTGGCACCTGTTGGACAGTGGTGCCTTGTATCGGTTGACGGCGCAGGCCGCTGTCAAACATCAGGTGGCGCTTGACGACGAGGCGGCGTTGGCACAATTGGCCCAAGCATTGGATGTCGCTTTTCCGGTCGAAAATGGTCAGCCACGAACCCTGCTGGAAGGCGAGGATGTCAGCCGTACAATCCGCACCGAACAAGCTGGCGAGCGTGCTTCTCAGGTGGCGGCGCTTCCGGCTGTACGTCAGGCGCTGCTGGAGCGCCAGCGCGATTTTTGTCAGGCGCCTGGCCTGGTGGCTGATGGTCGAGACATGGGAACGATCGTTTTTCCTGACGCGTCTCTGAAGATATTTCTGACCGCCTCAGCATCGGAGCGGGCCCGCCGTCGCCATCAGCAGTTGCAGGAAGCAGGCGTGGATGCTAGTCTTTCGAGTCTTCTAAAGGAGATTCAGGCACGCGATGCACGCGATATGCATCGCGACGTGGCGCCACTCAAGCCGGCAGATGATGCCATCACGCTTGATACCACGCGCCTGAGCATACCGGAAGTGGTTGATCAGTTGACCGAGCTACTGGCCCAACAAGGCCTGGTCTCCGGAAATTGACTCTCCCTTGCGGCGTTTTTGGATAGGTGTCATGACATGGCAGGGCGTAAAACTCACATTGGGAGCCCGGTCAGGTTTAACCAGCGCTAACACCTCCAAAAGCAGAGTGACATTAGGCCCGTGCTCGCTGGTGGTACGGAGAAGGCATTTATGCCTCAACAACGTTGATCACGTAGGAACACCATGAGCGAAAGCTTTGCTGAACTGTTTGAACAGTCTCTTAACGACATTAACATGGAGCCAGGCGCTATCGTCGCGGCCCAGGTTGTCGATATTGACGGTGACTGGGTTACCGTCAACGCCGGTCTGAAATCTGAAGGTCAGATCCCCGCGGCGCAATTCCGCGACGAGAACGGCGAACTGAACATTGCGATCGGTGACGATGTTCACGTTGCACTTGAAGCCGTTGAAGATGGCTTCGGTGAGACGCGTCTATCCCGTGAAAAAGCCAAGCGCGCAGAAGCTTGGAAGATTCTGGAAGCCGCCTTCGAGAAAGATGAAGTCGTCAAAGGCGTGATCAACGGTAAGGTCAAAGGCGGCTTCACCGTCGATGTCGACTCTATCCGTGCCTTCCTGCCGGGCTCTCTTGTCGACGTTCGCCCGGTTCGCGATACCGCGCACCTGGAGCACAAAGAGCTGGACTTCAAGGTCATCAAGCTCGACCCGAAACGCAACAACGTCGTGGTTTCACGTCGTGCGGTTCTGGAAGCAGAAAACAGTGCGGAACGTGAAGCGCTGCTGGCCACGCTTCAGGAAGGTCAGCAAATCAAGGGTATCGTCAAGAACCTGACTGATTACGGTGCCTTCGTTGATCTGGGTGGCGTTGATGGCCTGCTGCACATCACTGACATGGCATGGAAGCGCATCAAGCATCCGTCTGAAATCGTGGCTGTCGGCGACGAAGTCAACGTGAAAGTGCTTAAGTTTGACCGTGAGCGCAATCGCGTTTCTCTGGGTCTCAAGCAGCTTGGCGAAGATCCGTGGGTTCGTATTAAAGAGCGCTATCCGGAAGGTACCAAGGTTCATGCTGTGGTCACCAACCTGACCGATTACGGCTGCTTTGCTGAACTGGAAGAAGGCGTTGAAGGCCTGGTTCACGTTTCTGAAATGGACTGGACCAACAAGAACATCCATCCGTCCAAAGTGGTTCAAGTGGGCGATGATGTTGATGTCATGGTATTGGATATCGACGAAGAGCGTCGTCGTATTTCTCTGGGTATCAAGCAATGCACTGCTAATCCCTGGGAAACCTTTAATGCCGAGTACAACAAGGGCGATCGCGTCTCGGGTACCATCAAGTCAATCACGGACTTTGGTATCTTCATCGGCCTGGAAGGCGGTATCGACGGGTTGGTTCACCTGTCCGACATCTCCTGGACCGATACTGGCGAAGAAGCGGTTCGTAACTTCAAGAAAGGCGACGAAGCCGAAGCGGTCATCCTGTCTATCGACCCTGAGCGCGAGCGCATTTCACTGGGTATCAAGCAAATGGATTCTGATCCGGTTGCTGAATATCTGTCGGTCAACGACAAGGGCAGCATCGTCACTGGTCGTGTCGTTGAAGTAGACGCCAAAGAAGCTCACGTTGAGCTGGCTACCGATGTAGTGGCCGTGCTCAAGGCGTCTGAAATCGCGGCTGATCGCGTTGAAGATGCACGTAACGTTCTCAGTGAGGGCGATAGTGTCGAAGCACGCATCGTGAGTGTTGATCGCAAGAGCCGTCAGATTAATCTGTCGGTGAAAGCGAAAGAGCAAGATGACACGCGTCAGAACCTCAAGAAACTGCGTGAACAAGAGCCGGAAGCAGCAGGTGGTGCTACCACGATCGGTGACTTGATTAAGCAGCAAATGGGCCAAGACTAATATCCTGTTAGTGATGGCTTCATAAAAACGCCGCCTTTAGGGCGGCGTTTTTTTGTGAGCAATTTTTGTCTGTATAACTTGGCGATTAACCTAGGCGGCCTCAAGTTCCAAGTGCAACACTATTGAAGCGCGCTCGGTCCGGCGACGGATTTCTTGAGTACCTCGGCGTAGACTTCCAGCGGCGTGCGCCAGTCCAGTGTCTTGCGCGGCCGTGTATTGAGTGAGTCGGCGATCTCGTCGAGCTCTTCCTGGCTGAAGACCGACAGGTCCGTGCCCTTCGGCAGGTACTGTCTCAACAGCCCGTTGGTGTTCTCATTGGAACCCCGCTGCCATGGGCTATGCGGGTCGGCAAAGTAGATCGCTGTCCCCGTCTTCTGAGTGATCTCGGCATGCTTCACCATCTCTTTGCCCTGGTCATAGGTCATGGACAGGCGTAGAGCGCGCGGCACCTCATTGAGCTTGTCGCTGAAGCCAACAGCCGCCGCTGTAGCCGTGGTGCCATCCACTTTCGCCAGGATCACTAAACGCGTCGTGCGCTCCACCAATGTACCAACGGCAGAACGATTGTTAGCGCCAATGATGAGATCCCCCTCCCAGTGGCCAGGCATCAGGCGGTCTTCAATCTCAGGTGGCCGCAGGTGGATGCTCACCAGATCAGGAATCTGTTGCCGCCTATCCTTGCCACGGCTGCGAGGGCGTCGTTTACCGTTACCCTGGCGCAAACAGGCAATCAGCTCCTTCTTGAGCGAGCCGCGCGGCATGAGGTAGAGCGCATTGTAGATGGCTTCGTGCGAGGCGTGGCGGTCAGTGTTATCAGGAAACATACGCTTCAGTGTGCGGGCTATTTGCTCTGGTGACCAGTACTTGCGCAGCAGGTAGACCACCAGCTCAAAAAGCTCACCATCGAGAGGTAACTTTGGGCAACGGCGAGGCCGACAGCGGGTCAGTCGGGCTCTATGTCCAGCGAGGCTGGCGTCATACGCCCCGTCAGGCTTGACAGTATGGCGCACCAGTTCTCGTGAAATAGTACTGGGTGCACGTCCTAACTGACGGGCGATAGCGCGAATCGAGTGGTGAGCCTGCATCAGCATGATGGCAGCTCGATCTTCAGCAGAAAGATGGCGATAACAGTGAGTCATGGCAATACCCTACCTGATAGGTTAGGTGTTGCACTTGGTCATTGAGACCGCCGCCCTTCAGCGCGAAGAGAGCATTCCTTATTTAGAAATAGCGGCAGAAGCGGGCGACATAGATGCAATGTTTTATCTTGGAGAAGCGAGCTACTCGCAGGAGTGGCACTACCGCGCCGCGCAGCAGGGCGAACTCTACTCCATGTTGCGCTTACAAAATGCATGTGAAAAGCAACAATTATGTCCAGACAATGGTGATGACTGGGTCGAAGCAGCAATCGCAGATGCCCTGCCTCTAGCTGAGGCAGGCAACACAAATGCAATGTTTGCGCTCTACCCCCTTTATGCCACCCAAGGGTACGACGCTGAGCCTCAGTATTGGCTGGAAAAAGCGGCTGAAGCAGGAAGCGTAGAAGCACAATTCAAGTTGGCAGGGCGAATCCACGATGGTCGAGCAGGCTATCCAGACGATACTGAGCGACTAAACGCAGCAGAGCAGTTATATCGTAGAGCAGCGGAAGCGGGTTATCCACGTGCCATGAGTGGCCTAGCGCGTTTTCTACACGACCAGGGGCATGATGATGAGGCTTGGCAGTGGATGGTGAGGGCTTCTGAGGCAGGGCATGTCAATGCTAGGCAATGGCTTGCTTATTGCTATATAGAGCCTGATGAAGAGAAAAACGGCATGTGCCAGACGGAGAGAGATCCCGCTAAAGGCTGGGCCATTCTTCTTGCCGTTAATGAAGAAGCGCCGAACATACATGTCGAGAACGCACTAAGCTACTTCGGCGACAGTGATGAGGTAACCCCGGAACAGCGCGAAGAAGGTGAGCGCATGATGGACGAATGGCTCAACCGCGAACCACCTCTCTCCTATTTTCCAATGAAGTTCTTTGGGCCCTAATGTTATTAACGAAACGACCAAAAATACTGACCACACTGGCGGGTCTGACAATAGCGATGTTCTTGACGCCCGCGGCCTTGGCTTTGAATGACGAGGCTCAATAAACGCGACGGCGATTAACGACACCACAGCAAGCATTATCAATACGTTCTTTCGGAAGGCCGCTGGCGGCCTTCCCTGGCGGTAACGGGCATGGAACACACAAGGAGCATGAGCCCGAAGGACTTTCCTCTGCGTGGGAAAACCGCTGATGACTACTGGATCAAGTAAAGGCTTAATGTCCGTTAAAGAGAACTTTGGCGATTACTACGCCGACACGGTCTATACCCCCACCAAGCGTCAGCAGCGGGAAGAGGCGAACCCTGAGCGGGACACCATCATTGAGTCGCGGCTATTATGGAGCCGCCGGATCCAGGACAACGGGACAAACTAAGAGTATGGCTATATAATATCGCCATCTCCTAGAACTGGGAGAATCAGCGTGTCAAAAAAAATGAAGACGATAAAATATTAAAAGAAATGAAGGTGCGCTATGATGAAAAGGTTATTATACCTCCTCATTACACAGCGCTAACCAGAGCTCTTCATGTTGCAATAGCTTTTGGACTAGTTCTATTTTTAAGGAAAGGTCGAAAATAAAATCAGGTAAGCGCCAGTCTTCACAGCCTGGTGGAAAGGCTGCTGTCATTAGGTTGTACAGTGAAGTAACTAAGTAAAATCAATTCAATGGTAAAAGGGGCGGTTGCAATGGAGTTTTCTAGTGCATTTAGGGCTAAGCCGATCGATAGGTTAGTTCAACCAATTGGTGGGATCATCATTATTGCCTACTCTCTGATGATGACAGCACTTTCAATGGAGATGCGCTTTTTCCTAGTGGCGGTGGGTGCTGTCGCGATAGCTTTCGGTATACTTTATCATTTTCATAAGGTTTTTAAGGTTTATGAAGATCATTTTGAGTTTAAGAAAACACCTATTTCGCCGTCGTTAAAGATTTGTTATAGTAGTGTAGAAAGCTTTGAGAAGGTTGGTGGTAGTAAGCTGAAGGTTCTTTATATGCATAGTGGCGAAATTAAAAGGCGAACACTCTACATCGGTATGCTAAGTAAAGATGACCGCGATAAATTAATAGAACAATTAACTGCTCGAACCCCAGTTCTGCCAAGTAAAGGCTGAGATTTTAACGTTGATAGCTTTCTGATGTGTCTCATTCGTAGCGACTCCGCCAACGCTGCCCGCCAACCATCACCAGGTGCAGTGGCAGGTAGACGGCTACCGGCCATATCAAGGTTAGCAGGAGCAGATACAACCAAGGGTCGAGGCTGTCTTGGGGTTGGCCAAAGGGGCCGTGTACCCAGTTGATATTACGCTCGGCGTCAGTGAGCAGGTAGGACAACGGCACCACGATCCAGGTCAGCAGGGTCTGCCACAGCAGGGCGCGGCGCGCGTAGCCCAGTTTCGCCACGCCGATGCCTGCCACCAGCGGGAGTACAACGTGATAAAGCGACATGGCCCGCGTCATGGGTGGGTGCTCGGGGTTGAACATGTACTCGGTGCCACCGATGGGGTGGACGCCGGTGAACGCCGCCGTCGCGACGTCAAGCGTCCACAGGCTACCGACCAGCGCCACCGCCAGCCACTGCATCGACATCAGGGTACGATGCTCCGTCCAAAGCGCCACCAGCAACAGGAAATTTGCCACGTTGCACAGCCAGAAGAAATTCTGGGGGCCCAGCAGCACTGCATAGCTCGGCGCCCAGATCAGGACCCACAACGAAAAGGCCAGCTTCAGCCATCGAGGCACACCCGCTACCGGGGAATCGGCCATGGTCGTCTCCTTGTTGGCTAGACAAATCAACGTCGCTAGTTCACGGCACCCTTACTTCTCCAGCTCATCCCGCCAGGAATGGCGCGGTGTAAAACCGACCAGACGACGCGCTTTCTCAATGCTATAGAAGGTCTCGTGCTCGCCCATTTCCCGCTTGGTCGGTACCCCTGAGTAGAAGCGTTCAATCACCTGGGCGTTTGTTAGCCCCACCGATAGATCGTCATTGGCGACGTTGAACACCTGGTAGCCCAGGCCATCCATTTTCAGACAGCAATCGACCATCTGGCCCAGGTCGCGGGCGTCGATGTAGGCGAAGATGTTACGACGGCGCAGCGCCGGGTTGTCCATGTAGGTCGGGAAATGCTGGCGGTACTCGTAGGGCTCGATAACGTTATTGATGCGCAGGCCGTAGATATCGATACCCGAGCGTGCCTGGAAGGAGCGCGCAGTGACTTCGTTGACCACCTTGCTCATGGCGTAGCTGTCCTGAGGCACGGTGGGATGCTCTTCATCGACCGGCAGGTAATCCGGTTGCACCTCGCCGTCGGCAAAACATACGCCGTAGGTCGTCTCGCTGGAGGCAAAAATCACCTTGGGAATACCCAGCTTGGTGGCGGCATCCAGTACGTTGTAAGTGCTCAAGGTGTTGATGCGATACATCTCGTTGTCCGGCCGGTGCAGGATGGCGGGTATCGCCGCAAAGTGGACAATGGCATCGTAGCGCGGCACGCCGGTGCCCGGTTCCAGCTCGTCCATTCCGGCGTAGGCGTGGCAGGCGTTGAACACCTGGCCAGCATCGGTGAGGTCTGTCTTCAGAGTGGTAATGCCGGGCACGTCGGATGTTGCCCAGTCCAGGTTGGTGACGCGGTGACCCTGGTCGCGAAGATAGGCGGTCGCATGGCGGCCCGCCTTGCCACTGCCACCGGTGAATAGAAGTCGCATAGGTATCCCCTGGTTAATGGAAAGCACCACATCACCTTAGCAAACAACGGCTAGCCCCGCTTATTGATCACCTGGCTGTGCGCGTCATGACTAAATAGCATTGCGAAAACGCATCATCTGGCTGCCGTCGATGGGGTCGGCGAAGATATCGGCGTAGACACCAAAGGTCTGGCGTAGCCGGAATGCCGTCAGTACCTCTTTAGGCGGGCCGCTATCCACCAGGCGGCCGCCGTCCATTACACCGATGCGGTCACACTCCATGGCGTGGTTCAGGTCGTGCAGCGAGATAATCACCGTAACCGGAAGCTGCCTTACCAGCTCAAGGATCGACAGCTGGTGGCGGATATCCAGATGGTTGGTGGGCTCATCGAGCAGCAGAATCTTGGGTTGCTGCGCCAGTGCGCGGGCAATATGCACGCGCTGGCGCTCACCGCCGGAAAGCGTGTGCCAAAGCCGGTCGGCCATATGCGCCATATCGACATCGACCAGCGCCTGAACCACGATGGCATTATCTTCAGTTGACCAGGGGCGCAATGCGGTAAGAAAGGGCGTCCGGCCCAGCGCCACTACGTCACGCACGCTAATTCTATCGGTGGTATCGGCCTGCTGCTCGACTAAGGCAATAGACTGAGCAATCGCCCGTTGCTTGAGGTTGTGCAGGGGCTGGCTTTCCATTAGCACCTGTCCTGCTTTGGGTTTGTTCAAGCCTGCCAACAGGCGAAGTAGCGACGTCTTGCCCGAGCCGTTCGGCCCCACCAGTCCAAAGGTCTGGCCGGGCTCGACGGTAAGGTTAATGTCAATCAGTAGAGGCGTGCCATGCACTGACCAATCGAGTTTTTGAGCGGTTAACTGCATTACGACCTCTTGCCGCGCACGAGAATGAGCGCAAAGGCAGGTGCGCCAATCAGCGAAGTAATCACCCCGATCGGTAGCACTTGGCCGGGGATCAGAGTGCGCGAAAGAATATCTGAGCCAATCAAAAAGACCGCCCCAGCAAGCGCCGTGGCTGGAACCAATCGCGTGTGTTGGCTGCCTACGATAAAACGCATGGCATGGGGAATTACCAGCCCAACAAAGCCAATCGCCCCCACAATAGACACCATCACCGCCGTGACCAGCGCCATGGCGATAATCAGCATGCCACGCACCGGGCGCACCGCGATGCCCATGGAGGCGGCGCTGTCGGCACCGAAGGTAAAGGCATCCAGGGAGCGGCGGTGCCATAGGCAAACCAGTACCCCAAACAGCGCGGCAGGCACCGCCAAGGTCACATCGGCCCAGCGCACACCAGAAAGATTACCCATCAGCCAGAACATGATGCCCCGGGCCTGCTCGGCGCTCGCCGACTTGGTAATGATAAAAGCGGTCAGCGCATTGAACAGCTGTGAGCCGGCGATGCCCGCCAGAATAATCGCTCCCGCTGCCTGAACGCCGCGGCCACCCCCCACGCCGCTGTTGGCCGCATGGGCGAGCATCACCACGATACCAAAGGCGAGAAGGGCGCCCACAAAGGCACCCAGGGAGAGCGAAAGCGCGCCCGCGCCAAGGCCAGCGACGGCAACGGCCACCGCGCCGGTAGAGGCCCCAGCGGAAATGCCCATCAAGTAGGGGTCGGCCAAGGGGTTGCGCAGCAGCGCCTGAAGCACGACCCCTGCCAGGGCCAGGCTAGTACCACAACAGGCAGCGACCACGGCGCGGCTAAGCCGGTAGTTCCAGATAATGCCTGCATCGATCCGGTCAACCGCATAATCCGCGCCCAGTAGCTGATTGGCGAGCACTTTGAGAATGGTATCAACGGGAATCGGTGTCTCGCCGATGGCTGTGCCCGCGATCAGCGCCACCACGAGCACCAGCGGCGTGATCCATAGCCAGCGCAGTGCAAAACCTGCCGTAGATAGACGCGTTAACGCAATGCTCATTCGTCAAATGCCATTGTCGCTAGCGCCTCGGCCAGTGTTTCAAGGCCGTAAATAGTGCGCATCGTGGCGCTCATGGCGTGGGCATCCATCTCTATGATGTGGTTGTTTTTAACCGCCGTCATTTCACGGGTAACCGGGTCACTGTGCAGAAACTCACGCTTGGCTTCAATGTCGTCGGCAGGAAAGCGACGGCGATCCATGCGAGCGATAACAAGCACATCGGGGTCAGCCCTGGCGATGCTCTCCCAGCCCACCGTGGGCCACTCCTCATCGGACTCGATCACATTGCGCATACCGAGCTTATCCATCATATAGCCCGGCGCGCCCAACTGACCCGCAACAAAGGGGCTAACCCCCAGGTCTGTCGATGAGAACCAGAATGCCGCTGACAAGTCTTCCGGTAAATCAAGGCTGCTCGCCAAGTCGATAGCGCGCTGTTCGCGGTCGTTCAGCTCTGCTACTAACGCCTCACCAGCGTCTTGAACGTCGTAGATCTTGGCTAACTCGGTGATCCCTTTATAGATGGAGTCCGTCGAGAAGGCGGCGGTGCGGGTGCCATCGCCGCCAGTAGAGTTATCCTTGGTGTCGCAGTCGGCGGGCATAATATAGGTGTTAATACCCAGCTCATGAAACTGTTCCCGGGTGGCGACGCTGCCGGTGGGGCCCACGTGCCACTCGTATTGTACCGCCACCAGATCAGGCCGTTTATTGACCACGGCCTCAAAGCTTGGGTCGTCGTTGGCGATCCGCTCGATCGCTTCATTGACCTCAGCAAACTGGGGCAGGACCGGGGTGAACCACACCGAGGTGCCATTCACTCGATCAGCGAGCCCCAGCGAATAGAGGATCTCCGTGGCTGACTGGCCTACCGTCACCGTTCGCTCCGGGGGCGACGCCACGCTGATCTCTACACCGCAATTGGTTAGCGTAAGCGGGTAGTCGGTGGAGGCGTAAGCCGCCTGGGCAAGGCCAACAGCGCTCGCGGCGATGGCCGTGGTCAATCTCAACATCATGTACACTCCCGTGCATGATGAGCTCCGCATTCGGCCAGAAAACACTGGCCGAGCCACTTCGCTCGATGTAAGCAATATATCGGCAGTTCTCCTGACTGACGGGTCATGGCTAGCTCGCCTTCCCAGACAATGTGTCCAGTGGCATCAAAAAGCATCGCTCGCCGCCTACAGTTGCGGGGGCAGTTCCGTTTCGCGGCAAGCCGCGGCGGATTCTCTATTAAGTTCCGTGGGGAACACCGACACTGGCTATTCTAGGTGGCAGGGGGATAACGAACAACACAAAGCCTAAGGATCTTATGAGACCTTATCATAAAAGCAATGTTATAACATTACATTTAGAAGACGTGTAAAAATCCAGCGGGATTCTTAGCGTCAGCTGATATACGCCTTCGCAAAGTTAATAGCTTGTAACAAATTGGCCTCGCCGCCATGCCTTCCTCTATACTGAACACCTTTTATATTCCCACTTCTTTATGAATGGTTTTATTATCCCTCAGCTAATTGCCATGAATCATATTCAAGTCTCGCAGCCATCAAATCAACTGGCGGATGTTGACCGGCTGACCGGCTTGGCCAGCACGGGAGGTGCCGGTGAGTGAGTTTCCCTTTGCGGCGGTGGTGGGCCAGGAAGCGCTGAAAACCGCGCTGATCCTTAATGCCATTAATCCGCGTATCGGTGGGGTGCTGGTTAGTGGGCCAAGAGGTAGCGCCAAGTCGACCTTGGCAAGGGCTCTGGCCGCTATTTTACCTGGCGATAGCGACGGGCAGCGTGCTCCTTTTGTGACTCTGCCCCTGGGCGCCAGTGAAGACAGGCTGGTCGGCAGTCTGGATCTGCAAAAGGTGCTGGCCAATGGCGAAGCCACCTTTCATGCCGGGCTGCTCGCTAAAGCCGATGGCGGCGTGCTGTATGTGGACGAGGTCAATCTGCTGCCGGATACACTGGTCGATTTGCTGCTGGATGTGGCCGCCAGCGGAACGAACATCGTCGAGCGCGACGGTATCAGCCACTCCCACCCGGCGCGCTTCAGCCTGATTGGCACCATGAACCCGGATGAAGGCGAGCTACGCCCGCAGTTGCTGGATCGTTTTGGGCTGTGTATCGACCAGGCCGCGAGCATCAGCGTGGAAGAACGTATCGCCATCGTCCAGCAGCGCGAAGCCTTTGACCGCGACCCTGCGGGGGCGGCCCGTGGCTTCGAGGAGGCCCAGGCCGCACTGACCGAGCGGATTCATCAGGCCCAGCGCCATCTGGTGGATGTCATTACCCCGTCATGGGTGTATCACACCATCGCCTCGCGCTGTGAAACCGCCGGTGTGGAAGGGTTGCGAGCCGACGTCACCTGGCACCGCGCCGCTCGTGCCCACTCCGCCTGGCGCGGTGCAAGCGAAGTGGCGCAGCAGGATATCGATACCGTCGAGCCGTGGGTGCTGGACCATCGGCGCACCCAATCGCCCGAGCAAACCCCGCCGTCTTCGCCGCCGAAGGCACCACCTTCGGGAGGCGAGGGCGGTTCGTCATCAACGACTAATACGTCGACCAGCGGATCATCCGAGCAGCGCGGCGAACAGGGTCAGTGGGGCGCCATGCCGCCCCAGGCTCAGTCAACCATTCAGCAGGCAGTGCCTGAACTGGCGAATACGCCAAACGGTGTTGGTCAGGCGAAAACGGCGATGACTTCGGCGTCCGGTGAAAAAGGGCAGGTATCAGGCAAGGGACGCTCGCGGACTGAAACGTCCCGTCTGGACGGCTTTGGCACCCTGATCGCCAACCGCGGGCAGTGGCCCTGGCGAACGCTTAAAATGCGCAAGACACAGGCCGGGCAGCCAAGGGCGCACCTGGTACTGCTGGATACCTCCGGCTCCACCCTGGGGCAGCGCCTGCTGGGCCAGGCAAAGGGGCTTGTGGAAGCGCTGGTGCGCCAGGCCTACGCGGCACGCGAACAGGTCGCCGTCGTCGGGTTCGGCAACGGCGGCGTGGTGCCTCTGCTCTCCCGGCAACGTGCACCCAAGCGTGTAGAGGCGGCGCTGGAGGCCGCCACCGGCGGCGGCGGCACGCCGCTGCGCGAGGCGGTGATCGAGGCCAAACGTCTGATCCATCAGTGGCAGCGCCGCGAGCCCGGGCTGCACATCCGCACCTATCTGATTACCGACGGCCGTACCCGCGAATCCGTCGCCGACCTTGGCCCGCTGGGCGACTGCATCCTGCTGGATACCGAGTCATCGAAAATCAAGCGCGGCCAGGGCGCACGCATCGCCCAGCAACTGGGGGCGCGCTACGCGACACCTTTTTCTGGACAGGAAACGCCATGACTGACGATCGCCATACCCACCGCATGCAGCGCAAAAAGGACGTGGTCGACGAGCGCATCAGCCGCGCCACGGAAGAGCGCGGCGTGTTGATCCTGCTGAAAGGCAACGGCAAGGGCAAAAGCAGCTCGGCGCTTGGCACCATGGCGCGGGCGCTGGGTCACGGGCAGCGCTGCGCGGTGATCCAGTTTATCAAGGGCCGCCGTGAAACCGGCGAATACCTGTTTTTCCGCGACCAGCCCAACCTTGACTGGCACATCATGGGTCAGGGGTTTACCTGGGAAACCCAGGACCGCGAGCGCGATATTGAAGCTGCCCAGTCGGCCTGGGCGGTGGCCAAGGGTCTGCTCGAGAACCCCGACTACCACCTCATCGTCCTCGATGAAATGAGCTACATGTTCAAGTACGGCTATCTCGACCCGCTGCCGGTGGTCGAAGCGCTTAACCAACGTCCCGCGCATCAAAATGTGATCATTACCGGGCGCACCATGGCGACGCCGCTTCAGGAAATCGCCGACACCATCAGCACGGTGCAGGACGAGCGTCACGCCTTTCGTGGCGGTGTTAAAGCCCAGGCGGGGATCGAATACTGATGAGCACACCCACTGCAAGCTGCCCGGCGCTGTTTATTGCCGCGCCTTCTTCCGGGCAGGGCAAGACCACCTTTACCGCCGCGCTGGCCAGGGCGCTGCGCAACCAGGGCAAGGTGGTGCGCGTGTTTAAAACTGGCCCCGACTACCTGGACCCCCAGGTATTGGCCCAGGCCGCTGGCCAGCCGGTGGATCAACTGGACCTGTGGATGGCGGGCGACGCCTACTGCCGCCAACGCTTTTATGAAGCCGCCCAGACGGCGGACATGATCTTGGTCGAAGGCGCCATGGGGCTGTTTGACGGCGAGCCTTCCAGTGCCGACCTGGCCGCCCGGTTTGGCTTGCCCATGGTGGTGGTGATGGACGTCAAAGGCATGGCGCAGACCGCGGGCGCGCTGCTTGCGGGCCTTGCGGGCTTTCGCGACGATATCCGCATTGTCGGGCTTATCGCCAACAGTTGCGGCTCCGAGCGCCACCGCGAGCTGATCGAGACAACCCTGCCGACAGACATCCCGCTGCTGGCTGCCATTGCGCGTAACCCGGAGCTTTCACTGCCCGAACGCCATCTAGGACTGGTGCAGGCCGACGAGATTCGTGACGACCTGGAAGAACGCTTTGAAAAGGGCGCCCGTGTTATCGAGGCGGAAAACCTGCCGCAAACGCTACTCGCTCTGCCGCCGGTGACGTTTTACGCCGCGCCAGAAGTCGCCACGGCGTCGTTACCGTCGCTTGCCGGGCTTACCATTGGTGTAGCCAAAGACGCCGCGTTCAGCTTTATTTACCAGGCCAACCTGGACCTGCTCGAACAGATGGGCGCCAAGCTGCGCTTTTTCTCGCCGCTTACCGACAGCGCCTTGCCCAGCTGCGATGCGCTGTGGCTACCCGGGGGCTACCCGGAAATTCACGCCGCGACCCTGGCGGCGAATGCGGCCATGCACGCGGCGATCAGGCAGTTTTTTGCCGACGACAAACCGATTCTTGCCGAGTGCGGCGGGCTGCTTTATTGCCTGGAAACCCTGACCGACTACGACGACACCACCCACACCATGCTGGGCCTGCTACCAGGGCAGGGCGCGATGCGCGGGCGTCGGGGCTGCCAGGGGATGCAAACCGCCGCGTTGCCCGAAGGCCCGGTGCGCGGCCATGCCCACCACCGTTCGATGGCCGAGGGAACGCCTGAGCCCATCGCCCATGGCGAACGCCAGCGCCACCCCGCGCCGGGGGAGGCCATTTTTCGTGAGCGTGGATTGACGGCCACCTACTTGCACCTGTTTTTTGCCAACAACCCTGCCTCGATCGCGCTGCTGTTTAGCGGCAAAGCGTCGCCAGCGCGTCAGCCTATCGATTCTGAGGACGAGACCCATGCAGTTAAATAAGATACCCGCCACCGTGGTCACCGGCTTTTTGGGCAGCGGTAAAACCACCCTGCTGGCAAGCATTCTGCGCCAGGTCACCGGCAAGCGAATTGCCGTGATCGTCAATGAATTCGGCGAGCAGGACATCGACTCAAGCCTGCTGCGCGGCTGTGCCCTCGACTGCGAAGACGGTCAGGCGGTGGAAGGCGACGACAGCGGCATTTTCGAACTGGCCAACGGCTGTATCTGCTGCACCGTAGAAGAGGAATTTCTACCGGTGATGAAAAAGCTGGTCGCCCGCCGCGACGATATCGACCATATTCTGATCGAAACCAGCGGCCTGGCGCTGCCCAAGCCGCTGGTGCAGGCCTTCAACTGGCCGGAGGTGCGCCAGCACTGCACCGTCGATGCCATCATTACGGTGATCGATGGCCCCGCCGTGGCCTCTGGCCGCTATGCCAGCGATGTTGCCAAGGTAGAAGCCCAACGTCAGGCCGACGAAAGCCTGGATCACGACCCCAGCCTGCAGGAGCTGCTTGACGACCAGCTAAGCGCCGCCGATCTGGTGCTGGTCAGCAAGACGGACCTGCTCAGCCCGGACGACAAGGCGCGGGTAGAGGCGTTGATTCAGGCGCGTGTGCCGGAATCGGTGAAGTACCTGTTTGTCGACCAAACCCTGGCCACCAACACCGTACAGCTCGAAGCCCTGATGGGCATCGGGGCGGCCAGCGAAGCGAGTATTGACCTGATCACCAATCACCACGACAAGCATCACGCTGAGGGCGCGCATCACGACCATGCCCACGACAACTTTGATTCCTGCGTGATCAGCCTGGGCGAAGTCGACGGCGACCTGCTGGCGGCCAAGCTGCAGCACATTGTCAAAACCCAGGAAATCTACCGCGCCAAAGGCTTCGCGGCGATTCCCGGCAAGCCGATGCGCCGGGTGATCCAGGCCGTTGGTGAGCGTCTGGATGGCTACTTCGACCGCCTCTGGGCGGAAGGTGAAACGCGTCAAACCCAACTGGTCATCATTGGCAAGTCGCTGGACAGCGGCGCGCTGCGTGAAGCGCTTGCCGAAGCAGAGGTAACAACAGCCGCCTAATGCATCTTTTTGCCGCCAAACCCGGTGGCTTTGTTGATGATGATGGCATTGTCGATCTTCAACAAAGCCCCGCGGATGTCGTGATTCTCTCGGCCGCCGACAGCAACCTCTCGGCCCTGGCCCAGGCGATCGATCGCCTGGGCGAGCGCTATCCGTCGGTGCGTCTGGCCAACTGGATGAACCTGGTCAAGCCCGCCGCCTACGACCTCTACGAGGATCGGGTGCTGGAAAAGGCGCAGCTGGTGGTCGTGTCGATGCTGGGCGGCCAGGCTTACTGGCAATACGGCTACGAACGCCTGCTGGCCTGGCGGAATGCCAAGCCCGGCCGCCAGTTGATTCTGGTGCCCGGCTGCGACGCCCCGGACGATGCGCTGCTGGAAGCCTCGAGCGTCGACTATGACAGCGCCTATCGGGTATGGCGCTACCTGCGCGAAGGCGGCGTGGATAACGCCGAGCAGCTGCTGCGCTACCTGGGCAGCGAGTGCCTGGCGTTGCCCACCACCTGGAAGGAACCCAAGGTGGTGCCCGCGGCGGTGATCTATGCGCCAAGCGATGCCGCAAGCCAGACGGGGCGCCAGGTGATGAGCCTGAGCGAATGGCGGGCCAACCAGCAGCCGGAACGGCCGGTGTGCCTGCTGCTGTTCTACCGCAGCCACCTGCAGGGCGCCAATACCCTGGTCGTCGACGGCATGATCGAAGCGCTTAAAGGGCAGGGACTCGAGCCACTCGCCATCGCCGTTGCCTCCTTGAAAGAGGCCGACTGCATTGCGTTTATCAATCACCTGATCGAGCAGACCGGCGCCATGCTGGTGGTCAACACCACCAGCTTCTCGATCAACCGCAATTCCGACGACACCTACCCGCTGGGCGGGGCGATTCCCGAGAGCGTGTTCGTCGGCCAGCCGGTGATCCTGCAGGCGATTCTTTCCAGCAGCACCATGGAGGATTGGCAGGCCTCGGCCGCCGGGCTGAGAAGCCGGGATGTGGCGATGCAGATTGTACTGCCCGAAATGGACGGCCGGGTGATCACCCGTGCCGTGGGGTTCAAGGCTGAAGCGCTGTATAACGAACGCAGCCAGCTGTCGGTGACCCACCACGCCCTGCACCCGGAGCGCGCTGAGTTTGTCGCCAAACTGGCGCGGCGGTTCTGCCACCTGCGCTCCACCCCCAATCACGCCAAACGGCTGGCGCTGGTGCTGGCCAATTACCCCAATCGCGATGGCCGGATTGGCAACGGCGTGGGGCTGGATACTCCGGCCTCAACGTTGCAGATATTAACCGCGCTGCAAACAGCGGGTTACCCGGTCAGCGACCTGCCCGACAGTGGCGATGACCTGATCCGCCTGCTGCAGGGGGCGGTGACCAATGACCGCGATGTCATCGACCAGCGCATGTGCTGGCAAAGCATCAGCGTTGACGACTACCTGGCCTGGTTTCAAACCCTGCCCGCCGAACTTCAGGAAACGGTATGGACGCGCTGGGGCGCGCCCGCTGATGACCCTAAATGCCGTCAGGGGCGGCTGATGATCTCGGGTATCCGGCTGGGGGAGACCTTCGTGGGTATCCAGCCCGAGCGCGACTTTATCGAGGACCTGACCCAGTCCTACCACGATATGCAGCTGGCGCCGCCGCACAGCTATCTGGCGTTCTACTTCTGGCTGCGCGAGCACTACCAGGTGGAAGCGGTGATTCACGTGGGCAAGCACGGCAACCTTGAATGGCTGCCGGGCAAAAGCAGCGCCTTGAGCGCCGACTGCTGGCCGGATATCGCGCTCGGCCCGGTGCCGCATTTCTACCCGTTTATCGTCAACGACCCGGGCGAGGGCGCCCAGGCCAAGCGGCGCAGCCAGGCGGTGATTATCGACCACCTGATGCCACCCCTGGCCCGCGCCGAGCTGTATGGCGACATGGCCAGGCTGGAAGCGCTCACCGACGAATATTACCAGGCGCTGGATATGGACCCCCGGCGCGAAGCGTTAATCCGCGAGCAGATTCTCGATCACCTGCGCGAGACCGGCATCGACCAGGAGCTGACCAAAGCGGTCGACAGCCAGGACGAAGCGCTGATCCTGAACGAGCTGGATACCTTCCTATGCGACATCAAGGAATCGCAGATTCGTCACGGCTTGCACGTGCTCGGCACGCTACCGCCCCAGGATAAAGTGGTCGGCACTCTGGTGGCGCTGCTGCGCTTGCCGAGGGGCGAGAGTATTGCCCAGCGCGGCTTGCTGCATAACCTGGCCGATGACCTGGCCCTGCAGGGCGAAGGCCAAGCGCCCTTTGACCCACTGATGGCCGACGCCGACCCCTGGAACGGGCCTCGGCCGAACGTGCTGCGCGAGCTGGATAGCGCCGCCTGGCGCAGCGGCAACGACACCCGCGAGCGGCTGGAGGCGCTGGCCCACCAGCTCGTCGAGGCGTACGTGGTCGCGCCGGGCAGTCTGGAGGTGTTGGCCGCCAATTATCCTGCCACCGCCGAGCAGCTGCGCTACGCCCGGGACCAGCTTTGGGTCGCGCTTCAGCAGAGTGCCGAGCTGGAAATCAGCTCGCTGCTGGAAGGCCTGGATGGCCTGTTTGTGCCGCCGGGGCCGAGTGGCGCCCCCAGCCGTGGGCGGCTGGACACGCTGCCCACCGGGCGCAATTTCTTCAGCGTGGACAACCGCTCGATTCCATCGCCCGCTGCCTGGACGCTGGGCGAAAAATCCGCCCAGGCGTTTGTCGAGCGCTACCTGCAGGATAACGGCGACTATCCCCGCTGCCTGGGGCTCTCCATCTGGGGCACCGCCACCATGCGCACCGGGGGCGATGACATTGCCCAGGCCTTTGCGCTGATGGGCGTGCGCCCCATCTGGTCGCTGGGCTCCCAGCGGGTGATCGATATCGAGGTGATTCCCTCGATGCTGCTCAACCGCCCGCGGGTGGATGTCACGTTGCGGGTTTCCGGCTTCTTCCGCGATGCGTTTCCCAACGTGATCCGGCTGTTCGATGCGGCGGTACAAGCGGTTGCCAGCTACGCCGAACCGGGCAACAGCAACACCATTCGTGATGCGGTGATGGCCCGCCAGCAGGTGCTGGAAAACCAGGGGCTGAACCCCGAAATGGCCGCCCAGCAGGCGGGCTATCGGATCTTTGGCAGCAAGCCGGGGGAGTACGGCACCGGCCTCAACCGGCTGATCGACAACGGCGCCTGGGAAAATGCCGATGACCTGGCACAGGCCTACCTGGACAACGGCGCCTACGCCTACGGGCAGTTTGCCGAGTCTGGCACTGCCGCTCCGGAGGCCTTCGAGCAGCAGCTTAAAGGCCTGGAAGCGGTGATGCAGAATCAGGATAACCGCGAGCACGATATCCTGGATTCCAACAGCTACTACGCCTTCCAGGGCGGCATGGCCAACGCCAGCCGGTCGCTGAGCGGGCAAGCCCCGGTGATCTACCACGCCGACCACGCCAACCCCGCCCAGCCCAAGATTCGCACGCTGAAAGAAGAGCTGGCCAAGGTGATTCGCTCGCGGGTGCTCAATCCCAAGTGGATCAACGCCATGCGCGAGCATGGCTATAAAGGCGGCTTCGAAATGGCCGCCACGGTCGATTATCTATTCGCCTACGATGCCACCACCGACCTAGTCGCCGACTACCAGTACGCCCAGGTGACCGACACCCTTGTGCTGGACGACGCCAACCAACAGTTCCTGCGCGAGCATAACCCCTCGGCGCTGGAAGAAATGGCCGAACGCCTGCTCGAAGCCGCCCAGCGCGGCATGTGGCAGGCGCCCGGTGAGCAGGGCGACGCGTTGAAAGACCTGCTGCTGGAAATGGACGAGGCCAAGGAGGTCGCGGCGGATGTCGGCTGAGCCTCGCATCAAGGGCTGGTGCCCCGGTGCCTGGCAGCCGATGGCAACCGGCGATGGCTTACTGGTGCGCGTGCGCCCACGGCTGGGCCAGCTTGAGCGTGGTCAGGTACTGGCGCTGTGCGACGCGGCGGAGGCCTACGGCAGCGGCTTGATTGAACTGACCAGCCGCGCCAATCTGCAATTGCGCGGCGTCACCGAGGCGAGCTGGCCAGCCCTGATGGAGACCCTGGTCGCCCACGAATTGATTGACGCCGACCCGGAAGCGGAGCGTCGCCCGCAAATTCTATTGGCCCCCGGCTGGCAAGCGGGAGACGATACCCATAAAATCGCCAGCGCGCTTGACGACCGCTGGCAAGAATTGCCGGTGGTGCCCGCCAAGGTCGGGACCGCCATTGATGCGGGCAAGGCGCCGGTACTGGGCGATGCCTCGGCGGACTTTCGTGTCGAGCGCGCCGAGTCGGGCGGCCTGCTGGTGCGCGCCGACGGTTATTCGTTGGGCACCGCAGTGCGCTCGATTGACGCCGCCGTGGCACAGCTTATCCGCTTGGTGGCATGGTTTGTCGACAGTGGCGGTTGGGACAGCAAACGCATGCGGCGCCATCATGTGCCGCTGCCTGACTGGGCCCCGGCCAACGCACGGCCCGCTGCAACGGGCAGCCAATTGCCTCTGGGCAAGCACGAACACGGCGCGGTGTATGGCCTGCCGTTTGGGCGGGTGCCCGCCAAGGTGCTGAGGGCTGCGGTGACGCCTGCCGACGTTAACGCCCTGCAGGTGACGCCCTGGCGGCGTGTCTGGGTCGCAGGCGCCAGCGCCGAGGCCATCGACGGGTTGATCAGCGACGAACAGGACGCCCGCCTGCGGATTGATGCTTGCCCCGGTGCGCCTTATTGCGAGCAGGCCAGCGTTGCCACCCTGCCGCTTGCCGAGCGACTGCGTGGGGTTACCCAAGGCTCGGTGCATGTATCCGGCTGCGCCAAGGGCTGCGCCCGGCGCTCACCGGCCGACGTGTGTGTGGTCGGCCAGGCCGGTAGATTTGACCTTATAATTAACGGCCGTGCCGATAGCACGCCGGTCAAGACAAACCTCACGGAGACTGAGGTAATCGCTTATTTGGAGAGTTTAGGTGCCCCACATTTATGAAACCGACGGCCCGGCGATTTACCGGGAGTCCTTTGCCACTATTCGCCGTGAAGCAGACCTGGGGCGGTTTTCTCGCGATGAAGAGCCGATTGCCGTGCGCATGATTCATGCCGCCGGTCTGGTAGAGCTTGCCGCCTCGATACATTTTGCAGGCGATGTGATCAGCCACGCCCGCAAAGCGCTCGAAGCCGGCGCACCGATTTTATGTGATGCCCGCATGGTGTCAGAAGGCATCACGCGTAAACGCCTGCCCGCGGATAACCCGATTATCTGCACGCTGAATGACGAGCGCACGCCCGCACTGGCTAAAGAGATGGCCAACACCCGCTCGGCGGCGGCGCTTGAACTCTGGCGCCCGCACCTGGAAGGCGCGGTGGTGGCGATTGGCAACGCGCCCACGGCGTTGTTTCATCTGCTCAATATGCTCGAAGACCCTGACTGCCCGCGGCCCGCCGCGATTATTGGCTGCCCGGTGGGCTTTGTCGGCGCGGCGGAATCCAAACAGGCGCTTTGGGAGAGCCAGGTGAGCCCCTGCTGCACGGTGCAAGGGCGTCTGGGTGGCAGTGCCGTGACCGTCGCCGCCCTCAATGCCATTGCGGACCGAACAGAATGACCCAGGGAATCATCTACGGGGTCGGCCTTGGCCCGGGAAGCCAGGACTTGATGAGCGTGCGCGCCGACCGCCTGATCCGCGGCGCCTCGCACGTGGCCTACTTTCGCAAGAAGGGGCGTACCGGGCATGCGCGCAGCATCGTCGAGGGCATGCTGGCCCCCGAGGTCACCGAGCTTGCCATGGAATACCCGGTGACCACGGAAATCCCCTTCGACGACCCGCGTTATAACGAGTTGCTGGCCAATTTTTACCAACGCAGCGTGGCGCTGCTGATCGAGCTGGCTGAGGCTGGGCGTGATGTGGTGGTACTTTGCGAAGGCGACCCGTTCTTCTACGGCTCCTTCATGCATCTTTATACCCGGCTACTGGACCACGTGCCGGTCTCCGTGGTGCCGGGGATCACCGGGATGTCGGCGGCCTGGACCGCCACCGGCCAGCCGATCACCTGGGGCGACGATATCCTCACGGTGGTCATGGCCACGCTGCCGGAGTCGTCCCTGGCCGAACGCATTGCCGAGACCGACGCTCTGGTGGTGATGAAAATCGGCCGCAACCTGGACAAACTGCGCCGGGCGCTTGCCCACGCCGGGCGCGAGGACGAAGCCTGGCTGATCGAATACGCCGCCATGCGCCAGGAACGGGTCCAGCCCTTCAAGGACGTGGGCGAGAGCGTGCCCTACTTCTCGATTGTGCTGATTCATGGCCATGGGAGGCGCCCATGAGCGGCTGGCTGAAAATCGTCGGCTTGGGGCCGGGCAGCGACACACTGGTAACTCCCGAGGTGTCGGCGGTGCTCGCCGAGGCCACCGATGTGGTGGGCTATGTGCCCTACGTTGAGCGGGTCGCGCCCAGGGCCGGGCTTGTGCGCCACGGCTCGGACAACCGGGAAGAAATCCAGCGGGCCGAGCAGGCGCTGACGATGGCCGCCGATGGTCGTCGCGTGGCGGTGGTGTCCTCCGGCGATCCGGGCGTGTTTGCCATGGCCTCGGCGGTGTTTGAAGCCTTGGAAGCAGGCGATGCCCAGTGGCGCTCGCTGGACGTTCAGGTACTGCCGGGGATTTCCGCCATGCTGGCCGCCAGTGCCAGCGTCGGCGCGCCGCTGGGGCACGACTTCTGCTGCATTAATCTATCCGACAACCTCAAGCCCTGGGCGCTGATTGAAAAGCGCCTGCGCCTGGCCGCCGAGGCCGACTTTGCCATGGCGTTCTACAACCCGCGCTCCAGGGCGCGGCCAGAAGGCTTTGTGCGTACCCTGGAGGTGCTGCTTGACGCCTGCGGGCCGGAAAGGCTGATCATTTTTGCCCGCGCTGTCTCGACTCCGGATGAGTCGATTCGCGTGACCACCCTGGGCGAGGCGACGCCGGAGATGGCAGACATGCGCACCCTGGTCATCGTGGGTTCCAGCCAGACGCGGCGCATTGAAAGAAGCGGCCATGAACCGAGCGAACCCTGGGTTTATACCCCTCGCTCGGTGGGCGCCAAAAGCCAGGCCAGCACGTCATCTAGGGCGTGACATTCCCGGCGTGAGGGCAGCCTAGGCCGCTCGATCATCACCACCGGCAGGCCGAGCGTGCGGGCGGCGGTGAGTTTGGACACCGCGCCGTCGCCGCCGGCGTTTTTGCACACCAGACGCTCAACGGCGTGGTCCTTGAGCAAGGCCAGATCGCCCGACGTGGTAAACGGGCCGCGCGCGACGGTGATAGTCTGGTGGGGCAGCGGTATCGGCTGCTCGGGGTGATCGACCAGCCGCAGTACATAGTGATGCTGGGGCATCGCGGCAAAGGCTTCCAGGTGTTGGCGCCCGATGGCCAGCATGATGCGCTGGGGCGGGCCGTCCAACTGGTCCACTGCCTCGTCGATGCTGGCAGCGTGCGTCCAGTGATCGCCGGGCTGGGGTTGCCAGGCCGGGCGGGTGAATGCCATCAGGGGAATATCGCATTGCGCGGCAGCGGCCAGCGCGTGGCGGCTCATCTGCTCGGCGAAAGGGTGGGTCGCGTCAATCAGGTGGGTGATGCCCGCTTGCTTAAGGTAGTCGACCAGGCCAGCCACGCCGCCAAAACCGCCAACACGCGTCGGCAAGGGTTGCGCCTTGGGGGTGCTGACCCGCCCCGCATAACTATAGATGGCCGGGATAGAACGCTCGGCCAGCAGGCTGGCCAGGGCGCTGGCCTCTGAGGTTCCGCCAAGAATCAGGATGTTCATAGTGGTTAACGGTAACGAGGTTCCCTGGCTGACGATAATAGGCTGGGGGGAGAGTGGCACACAGGGTCTCACGGCGGCAAGCCGCGAGGCGTTAGCGCGTGCCGAAGTCGTGTTTGGCGCCCGCCGACACCTGCGCTTGCTCGCCCCCCTGAGCACTGACTTGAACGCCGACCTGCAAGCCGATCTGAAAGATAAGCTGCGTGAATGGCCGGTGCCGTTTGCCGACGGCATCCCCCAGCTACTCGCCGAGCGCGGCCGCCGCGTGGTGATGCTGGCCTCCGGCGACCCCTTCTGGTTTGGCGCGGGCACCTCCATCGTTAGCCACCTTGATCCCCAGGAATGGCAGGCACTGCCGTCGCCCTCCACGTTCAGCCTGGTGTCTTCCCGCCTGGGCTGGCCGCTTCAGGACTGTACCTGCCTGGGCCTGCACGCCAAGCCGTTAACCCGCGTTCGCCCTTACCTGCATCCCGGCAGGCGCGTGCTGGTGTTGGTACGCGACGGTGACGCGGTAGCGGAGCTTGCCCAGTGGGTCTGCCAATTCGGCTTTGCAGACTCAAAACTAACGGTGCTGGAAGCCCTGGGCGGCGAGCACGAACGGGTGCGTGCCTTTCCGGCAGCGGCGACGCTTCCCGATGACATCACGCATCCGGTCGCGGTAGCGCTTGAGGTTGCAGGCGAAGGGCCCGCATTGCCGCTGACGCCTGGGTTACCTGATAGCTTTTTCGAGCACGACGGCCAGATCACCAAACAAGCCATTCGCGCCATGACCCTGGCCGCGCTGGCGCCCAAGCCCGGCGAGCGGCTATGGGATATCGGCACCGGCTCGGGCTCGATTGCCATTGAGTGGCTGCTCGCTCACCCGGATAATCAGGCGGTGGGCTTTGAGCAAAACGCAGAACGGGCAGCAAGAGCGCGCAGCAACGCAGAGAACCTGGGCGTTGATTGCCTTGAAGTAAAAGAAGGCAGCGCGCCGGACGTACTGAACGATACGCCGCTGCCCGATGCGGTATTTATCGGCGGCGGGCTATCCCAAGCGCTGTTGGACGACCTATGGCAGCGCCTGCCCGAAGGGGTGCGCGTCGTCGCTAATGCGGTGACACTTGAATCCGAAGCGTTGCTGGCGCAATGGCAACAAAAAGCAGGTGGCGAACTGATGCGCCTGGAACTTGCCAACGCTGCCCCCATCGGCACCCGCCGCGGCTGGAAAGCCAGCTACCCCATCGTGCAGTGGCGGGGCGTTCGATGAAGGCGCAGACGCTGCATGTCGCCGGATTTGGCTTTCGCCGCGAGGCCACGCTTGCCTCCCTTGGTCAGGCGCTGGATCAGCTTGCCGAGCAGTACGGGGCTATTTACCAATGCGGCGCTGGCGCTATCGATAAGCTGGCAGCGGCTCGCTCCATGCTGCCACTAGTCGAAGAGCTAGGACGACTGCGCAACATCGAAGTCATCACCGTAGCGGACGCCGAGCTGCCGACGGTGACAACGCTGACTCATTCCGCGCAAAGTTTACAGGCCCGCGGTACGGGCAGCGTGGCTGAGGCCGTGGCGCTACTAGCGGCGGGCCCAGGGGCAACGCTGCTAGGGCCCCGGATAATCTCAGCGGATAGGCAGGCCACCGCCGCCCTGGCGTTGTCAGAAGTACCAGAAGGAATCACAGAATGACCGTTCATTTCATCGGCGCCGGGCCAGGCGCCCCGGACCTGATTACGCTGCGCGGCCGCGACCTGATTGCCGCGAGCCCGGTGTGCCTCTACGCAGGTTCGCTGGTGCCGCAAGAACTGCTTGAGCATTGCCCGCCAGGCGCGCGCATCGTCAACACCGCGCCGCTGTCGCTGAACGAGATCATCCAGGAAATCCAGGCCGCCCACGCGGCTGAGCAGGATGTCGTGCGGCTGCACTCTGGGGATGTATCGGTATGGTCAGCGGTGGGGGAGCAGACCCGCCGCCTGCGTGCCCTCGAGATTCCCTACACCATCACCCCCGGCGTGCCCGCCTTTGCCGCCGCTGCGGCCAGCTTGGGCCAGGAGCTGACCCTGCCGGGCGTGGCGCAATCGGTAGTGCTGACGCGTACCTCCGGGCGCGCCAGCGCCATGCCGGACAACGAAACCCTGGCCAACTTTGCCCAAACCGGCGCGACACTGGCGATTCACCTGTCGATTCATAACCTCGCAAGCGTGGTGGCGTCGCTTATGCCGTACTACGGCGGTGACTGCCCCGTGGCCATTGTGTGGCGAGCCAGCTGGCCCGATGAAAAAATCATCAGAGGGCGCCTATCCACCATTGAGGCGTTGGCCGCCAACACGCTGCAACGCACGGCGTTGATTCTGGTGGGGCCGGTGCTCGAGAGCCAGGACTTCCAGGAAAGCGCGCTGTACGCCGTGGGCTACGACCGCCGTTTTCGGCCACAGTCCGCGGACTCGCCGTTTGCCAACCTGCCAGACGAGGAGGGCCGGGACGGATGACGACGCTTTCGCTGATCGGCATCGGCACGGGCAACCCAGACCACGTCACGCTTGCCGCCGTGCGCGCCCTCAACGACGCCGACCTGATCCTGCTGCCGCGCAAAGGCGAAGCCAAAAGCGACCTGGTCGACCTGCGCCGCCTGCTGTGCCAGACCCTGCTGCGCGAGCCCGAGCAGGCTCAAATCGTCGAGTTCGATTTGCCTAAGCGAGGCGAGCGGGGCGATTACCTGGGTGCCGTCGATGAATGGCACCACGCCATTGCCGAGATGTGGGCGTCGCTGATGGCACACCACCTGCCCGAAGGCGGGCGGGTCGGCATGCTGATCTGGGGCGACCCCTCGCTTTACGACAGCAGCCTGCGCATCGCTGAACGCCTGTCTGCGGCCGGGCGAGAGGTCGACGTCGAGGTGGTGCCAGGCATCACTAGCCTGCAGGTACTCACCGCCGAACACCGCATACCGCTGAACGCGCTCGCCGAGCCCATCCAGATCACCACCGGCCGCCGCCTGCGCGAACGCGGCTGGCCAAGCGATGCCGCCACCGTCGCCGTCATGCTCGACAGCGGCGGGGCGTTTACCGCGTTGCCCGCCGACGATACCTACATCTGGTGGGGCGCCTACCTGGGCATGGAAAAACAGTGCCTGATCAAAGGCTGGCTAAGCGAGGTCGGCGACGAGATCATCCAACGCCGCGCCAACCTGCGCGAACAACACGGCTGGATCATGGATATCTACCTGCTGGCCAAACAGCCGCTGATATAACGCCGGTATCAATATGGAATGTTTTTCCATAAAATAACTGTATCGACTAAACGGCTGCGTTATCAGGAGCGACCATGAGCTTTTACGTTTATCTATCCGGCGAGATCCACACCGACTGGCGCGACGAAATTCAGCGCGGCGCCGACGCGGCAGGCCTGGATATCGTCTTCACCGCCCCGGTGACCGACCACGACGCCTCAGACGCCGCCGGTGACCACCTCGGCAAACCCGACAATGGCTTCTGGCGCGACCACCAGTCGTCCAAGGTCAACGCCATCCGCACCCGCACCATGATCGAACAGGCCGACCTGGTCGTCGTACGCTTCGGCGACAAATACAAGCAATGGAACGCCGCCTTCGACGCAGGCTACTGCGCCGCCCTCGCCAAGCCCTACATCACCCTGCATAGCGAAGACATCGTCCACCCCCTAAAAGAAGTCGACGCAGGCGCTCAAGCCTGGTGCACCACCACCGACCAAGTCGTCGAAACCCTTCGCTACGTCCTCAAAGCCTAAGACGCCCACCCAGCAAAGTGCACGGTGATCTGAGCGCAATTCATCGCGTGGTCAGCAACCATCGTGCCACCAAGCCCGCGGTGAGGGGGTCGTAGATACCTTCTCTCGATACCAACTGCAAGGGGCTTTATGTCCCTTGCGGCCGATATTCGCTTTGTGACTTCAACACSCCAAAAGCGATGTGTACCAATTTGCGCATAGCCGCCCCCAGCGCCGACAACGTTGGCTTGCCACGGGCTTTGAGTCGTGCAAATTGCTCGCTGATATCAGGATTACATCGGGTCGATACGACGGCGGCCATATAAAGCTTCCGGCGGATGCCGGGCGCCCCTGTCTTGGAAAGGTGGGACCGTAACTTCACCGATGAGCCTGATTCTTTCAGTATTGGCACGAGGCCCAGGAAGGCGGCTGCCTGGCGAGCACTGCGGAAGTCTCGACTGCGTAGCGTAGCCACCAGACGAGCTGATAGGACGTTTCCGATGCCGGGGATACTCTCGAGTAGTTTGCGATCCTGTTTAAGCGGCGGGTGCGCCTCGAAATGGTCAGCGATCGCCTGCTGGAGCCGCTGTACTTCTCGCTCAAGGGCGACCAGCATATAGCTAATGGATTCGCTYGCTTGAGTRTCGGTGTTGAATTCRGCCTTCTCCAGGCGGTTACGCTCGCGCTGCAGGTCGTCTTCTACGGCCTCTAACCGGTTGATAAGGCGCTTGAGCTCTCTCACCTCCGTTGGCTCTGGTTGCCACGGTTGAGGGTTCCGTTCAATCCCATAACGGGCAAGCATCATGCTGTCTTTGCGGTCAGTCTTACTGCGAACGCCCATCCCCTTGGCGTGATGGCGCACCTGGGCAGGATTCAGTACGTACACGGTGACGCCCATGTCATGCAACCAGTATGCTAAGGGTTCATGATAGATACTGGTGGCTTCCAGAAAGACATGCAGGTTGTCGATGTCTTCGCCGGTTTGCCTGACAAGCCAGTCGAGCAAACCTGGGTAGTCCTGATGGCGGTTGGGGAAAACTTTCGTTTTGACTTTCCCCTTGCTCAGATCGCGCACCCACAGGCAATCAAGTTTCTGTTTGCTAACATCAATACCGATATATGCCATCTCGTTGTCTCGCCTTGTTCGTACAGCCTCTTTCGTCGTGCGAAGGGCTTTGGATACCGTCCAAATTTACGAGATAAGAAACCAGAAAGGGCCCATCTACGAAGCAGGGTCAATGCCCATCAGGAGCCCAACGGGTTACCCTTCTGGCCAGAGAGAATGGTAGCTAATCATTCCCTCTTGAGAGACACAAGGAGCCCAATTCATTGGGCGATCAGCAATCATCGAGGCACCGAAGAGGATTTCCCGTAGACAGCCCGATCGCCCGACAAGTCCGATGCTGGAATCCGAATTAAACGCCCAGATAATCCAGCATGCCTTCCGCTGCCTGACGGCCTTCGTAGATGGCGGTGACCACCAGGTCAGAGCCGCGCACCATATCGCCGCCGGCAAAGATTTTCTCGTTGCTGGTCTGGAAGGCGTATTGGCCGTGCTCCGGCGCGGTGACACGGTCGCGCTCATCGACCTGGATATTGGCCGGGTCGAACCAGGGCGCGGGGCTTGCCTGGAAACCGAAGGCAACAACCACCGCATCGGCGGGAACAATTTCTTCCGAGCCCGGCACTACTTCAGGGCGCTGGCGACCGTTTTCATCCGGCTCGCCCAGACGCGTACGCACCACCTTCACGCCTTCGACCTTGTCGTCACCGACCACGGCGACCGGCTGACGGTTGAACAGAAACTCGACGCCCTCTTCCCGGGCATTGGCAACTTCCTTACGTGACCCCGGCATGTTGCCTTCATCACGGCGATAGGCGCAGGTCACGCTCGCCGCTCCCTGACGAATCGAGGTGCGGTTGCAGTCCATTGCGGTATCACCACCGCCCAGGACCACCACGCGCTTGCCTTCCATTGAGATGTAATCGTTGGGATCTTTTTCAAAGCCCAGGCAGCGATTGACGTTGGCAATCAGGAAGTCGAGCGCTTTATAAACACCCGGCAGATCTTCGCCCGGGAAGCCTCCTTCCATATACTTGTAAGTGCCCATACCCAGGAAAACGGCATCGTAGTCCTGGAGCAGCGTTTCAAACTCAACGTCGGTACCGATCTCGGTATTCAGCCGAAACTCGACGCCCATCTCTTCAAAGACCGCACGGCGACGCTCCATGACGTTCTTTTCCAGCTTGAACTCGGGAATACCGAACGTCAGCAAGCCGCCGATTTCAGGGTATTTGTCGAACACCACCGGCTTGACACCATTGCGTGCCAGGATATCGGCGCAGCCAAGGCCTGCAGGTCCTGCCCCCACAATCGCCACTTTCTTGTCCGTCCAGGTCACCTGCGACATATCCGGACGCCAGCCCATGGCAAAGGCCGTATCGGTAATGTACTTCTCGATCGATCCAATGGTCACCGCGCCAAAGCCATCGTTGAGCGTGCAGTCGCCCTCGCACAGACGGTCCTGGGGGCACACACGACCACACACTTCGGGCAGCGAGTTGGTTTTGTGCGAAAGCTCGGCGGCCTCGATAATATTGCCTTCCACCACCAGCTGCAGCCAGTTGGGTATGTAGTTGTGTACCGGGCACTTCCACTCGCAGTAAGGATTGCCACAGTGCAGACAGCGGTGTGCCTGGCTGGCCGCGTCGGTGGGCTTGTAGGGCTCGTAGATTTCAGCAAATTCTTTGGAACGCTTACGCGCATCTTTTTTCTGCGGGTCCTGACGACCCACATCCACAAACTGGAAATCGTTATTCAAACGGTTGGCCATGATCTCTCTCCTGTCAGCGATAGGGGCATAAAACGGTTATTCCGGCTGACGCCGAGACTGATCCAGCAGGCTACCCAGGCTTGCGGCCTTGGGCTTTACCAGCCAGAAGTGACGCGCGTAGTCGCTGAAGTCTTCCAAAATAGCCGCCCCACGCGCTGATCCTGTCGCTGCTACGTAGGCCTCAATCATTTCGCGCAGGTGGCGTCGATACGCCTCCATCGCTTCGGTGTTAACACGGTGAATCTCAACCAGTTCATGGTTGTACTTGTCTACAAAGGTGCGCTCTTCATCCAGCACGTAGGCAAACCCGCCTGTCATGCCGGCGCCGAAGTTCACCCCGGTCTCACCAAGGACGCAGACCAGGCCACCGGTCATGTATTCGCAACAGTGGTCGCCCGCGCCTTCGATAACGGCCGTCGCCCCGGAGTTACGTACCCCGAAACGCTCACCCGCCGTACCCGCCGCAAACAGCTTGCCGCCGGTCGCGCCATACAGGCAAGTGTTGCCGATAATCGCCGTTTTGTGGCTTTCAAATTCACTGACTTTCGGCGGCACAATCACAATACTGCCACCGTTCATGCCTTTACCCACGTAGTCGTTGGCATCGCCTTCGAGATACAGGTTCAGGCCACGGGCGTTCCACACCCCGAAGCTCTGCCCGGCAACGCCGGTAAAGCGCGCGGTGATCGGCGCGTTTTCCAGGCCTTCTTCACCGTAGCGCTTGGCAATCGCGCCGGATGTCAGCGCGGCGACACTACGGTCACAGTTGGTAATGGTGAAATCAAACTCGCCACCCGACTGGTTTTCTATGGCGTCTTTCAGTGCCGCCAACACTTCCTGGTTTTTGGCACCCGGATCGTGGGGCACGTTACGGCTCACCTTGCAGAACTGGGGCGCATCCGCGGGCACGAAGTCGTTGGTCAGCAGCGGCGTCAAATCCAGCTTGCGCTGGGAGGCGGTATTGCCTTCCAGCACGTCGAGCAGGTCGGTACGGCCGATCAGATCGGTGAGTTTGGTCACACCCAGCATGGCCATCAACTCACGCACTTCTTCGGCGATAAAGCGGAAATAGTTCTTGACCATGTCCACGGTACCGCGGAAGTGCTCGCCGCGCAGGAAGTCATCCTGGGTGGCGACACCGGTGGCACAGTTGTTCAGGTGACAGATGCGCAGGTATTTACAGCCCAGCGCGACCATCGGCGCGGTACCGAAACCGAAGCTTTCCGCGCCAAGGATCGCCGCCTTGACCACGTCCAAGCCGGTCTTCAGACCGCCGTCGGTCTGCAGGCGGATCTTGTCACGCAAACTGTTGATACGCAGCGCCTGATGGACTTCCGGCAGCCCCAGCTCCCAGGGTGACCCGGCGTGCTTGATCGAGGTCAGGGGACTTGCGGCCGTACCACCATCATAGCCGGACACGGTAATCAGGTCCGCGTAGGCCTTGGCAACCCCTGTCGCGATAGTGCCGATACCCGGCTCGGACACCAGCTTGACCGATACCTGGGCGTCCGGATTGACCTGCTTGAGGTCAAAAATCAACTGCGCCAGGTCTTCGATCGAGTAGATGTCGTGGTGCGGCGGCGGCGAAATCAGCGTCACGCCGGGCACCGAGTAGCGCAGCCGCGCAATCAGCTGATTGACCTTGCCGCCAGGCAACTGACCACCCTCACCGGGCTTGGCGCCCTGGGCGACCTTGATCTGCAGGACTTCCGCATTGACCAGGTAGTGAGGCGTCACCCCAAAACGGCCAGAGGCAATCTGCTTGATTTTCGAGCTGCGAATCGTGCCGTAGCGCGCCGGGTCTTCGCCGCCCTCGCCGGAGTTGGAGCGGCCACCTTCCTCGTTCATCGCCTGGGCAAGTGCTTCGTGGGCCTCCGGCGACAGCGCCCCCAGCGACATGCCCGCGCTGTCAAAGCGCGGCAGCAGGTCTTCAACCGGCTCGACGTCATCCAGCGGAACCGGCGTTTCAGCAGGCTTGAGGGCCAGCAGGTCGCGGATTGTCGCCACCGGCCGCTCGTTGACCAGCTGGGCGAATTTCTTCCACTTGGCGTAGCTGCCTTCCTGGACAGCGGCCTGAAGCGTCATCACCACGTCAGGGTTATAGGCGTGATACTCGTGGTTATGAACGTACTTGAACAAGCCGCCCTGGGTGATGCCCTTGCGGGGAATCCAGGCGTCTTTGGCCAGCAATGCCTGCTGCATTTGCAGCTCGGCAAAGCCAGTGCCCTGGATGCGCGACGCCATGCCCGGGAAGCACATCTGCATGATGTCGTCGTCGAGGCCGACAGCTTCAAACAGCATCGAACCGCGGTAAGACGCCAGCGTCGAGATGCCCATCTTGGAGAGGATCTTGAACAGCCCCTTCTGCAGGCCTTTACGGTAGTTTTCCCGCGCGTCTGCCGGGTTGCCGGTCAGTTCGCCGGTGCGGTGCATATCCGCCATCACCTGATAGGCAAGCCAAGGGTAGACAGCCGTCGCGCCCACGCCGAACAGCACGGCCATCTGGTGGGCATCCCTGGCGTAGCCGGTCTCGACCACAATATTGGCGTTGGGGCGCAGGGCAAGCCGGCCCAGATGGGTATGAACCGCCCCTACCGCCAGGACTGCCTGAATCGGCAGCATGCCTTTGGGCAAGTCGGCATCCGTCAACACCAGCAGGACTTTACCGGCCCGCACCTGCGTTTCGGCTTCCTGGCAAAGCGCCGTCAGTGCTTGTTTGAGCGACTGCTGCTCGGGGTCATAGCCCAGCGACAGGGTATGACTGGCAAATGCCGGATCATCCTGACTGACCAGGGCGGTAAATTTGCGCGGCGACAGCACCGGCGTGGTCAAGATCAGCCGGTGGGCATGTTCCGGGGTCGCTTTGAAAACATTCAGCTCGGCGCCACAACAGGTTTCCAGCGACATGACGATCGCTTCACGTAGCGGATCGATGGCCGGGTTGGTCACCTGGGCAAACTTCTGGCGGAAGTAATCCGTCAGCAGCCGCGGACGGCTGGACAGCACCGCCATGGGCGTATCATCGCCCATTGAACCTACCGCCTCCTGACCGCTTTCAGCCAACGGACGCAGCACCTGGTCGCGCTCTTCAAAGCTGACCTGGAACATCTTCTGCTGCACGTTCAGTGCATTACCATCCATGTTCTGGAAACGCGCCAACTCGGTCAGCGCCGATTCCAGGTAGTTGGCTTCCTGCTTCAGCCAGCGCTTGTACGGATACGCCGACTTCAGCCGATTGTCGATGTCCTCGGTATGCAGCACCTCACCGGTATGGGTATCCACCGCCAGCATCTGGCCGGGTCCCACACGCCCTTTGGCCACCACGTCTTCCGGCTTGTAGCCGTAGGTGCCGATTTCCGACGCCAGGGTGATATAGCCATTCTTGGTAATCACCCAGCGCGCAGGACGCAGGCCGTTACGGTCGAGCATACACACTGCCTGGCGCCCGTCGGTCATCACCACGCCTGCCGGGCCGTCCCACGGCTCCATATGCATGGAGTTGTATTCATAGAAGCCGCGCAACTCGGCGTCCATGGTTTCGACGTTCTGCCAGGCTGGCGGCACCATCATGCGCACTGCGCGGTGTAGTTCCATGCCACCGGTCAGCAGCACTTCCAGCATGTTATCCATGCTGGAGGAGTCTGAACCGGTGGTATTGACGATTTCATCCAGTTCGGCGATATCCGGCAGGCGCTCGTTAACGAAGTTCGCTTTACGCGAGTTCGCCCAACCGCGGTTGGCTTGAATGGTGTTGATCTCGCCGTTGTGCGCCAGCAGGCGGAACGGTTGGGCAAGCGGCCAGCGCGGTGCGGTATTGGTCGAGAAACGCTGGTGGAAGACGCAAATGGCCGTTTCCAGGCGCGGGTCGTTGAGGTCTGTATAGAAAGCCGGCAGATCTTCGGGCATTACCAGCCCTTTATACGACACCACTTCGGACGACAGCGAAGCAACATAAAAGTCTTCGTCGTCGCGCATCGCCTGTTCGGCATGACGGCGCGCCATGAAAAGGTCAACATCAAAGTGCTCACCGCTACCCGGCTGCACAAAGACCTGCCTGATACGCGGCAGGCAATCGAGCGACATCGGCCCGCACACGCTGGCGTCGGTGGGCACATCGCGCCAGCCGATCACGTTCAGGCCGCGTGCCTTGAGCGCGTCTTCAAGTGCATCGCGTCCACGTGCAGCCCGCTTGTCATCATCGGGCAGGAACACAACCCCAACGGCAAAACGCTCGCCCAGCTCAACGCCCAAGGCGTCCTTGGCCACCGCCTGCATGAAGTGAGTGGGCATTTTAAGCAACAGCCCGCAGCCATCGCCGGTTTTACCGTCAGCGGCGATCCCCCCCCGGTGCGTCATGCAGGTAAGGGACTCGATCGCGGTTTTCAACAGGTCGTGGCTGGCCTGCCCTTCCATATGGGCAATCAGGCCAAAGCCGCAGTTGTCGCGAAACTCGCCGGGCTGGTGAAGACCTCTATTCATGGGCGTGCCTCTAGTCAGCGTGTTTTTTTGGTAGCGGGGTTGTGATAAAAAGGCGGGTTGTTGATTTTTTTAGTGGTGATAACCGGCCTGTTGGAGGGCGGCTTTTGCCTTCGCTACCATTGGAAAATGGCCGGTCAGCATAGCGATTTGCAGCCGCTTTGCGCAATCTTTCCTCACCTCCTGAGCCTTCAAAACCCTTTCCAAATCCTGTAGTTGCACAACCGATCAATTAAAAAAACGATATCCTTCAACCACTTGCAGCGCAGGAAAACGCTATTTTAACGAAACACCCCAATGACTAGACTTTAGTCTAATAAGGCGCTTTTTAGCCATGCCGATACTGCATAAGGCATGCGGATTAGCTAAAACAGAAACCTTTATTGCGCACACCTAAAAACACCCCGCTTAGTCGAAGCGGGGTGTTTTTAGGTGCAATACAACGGGAAATCAGCAGCTAGCGTCGTGGATATTGATCGAGCAGGGTTTTTAATTGGTCAGGCGGCACCGCATCGCTGACGCAGGCACTGCCCAACGCCTCAAGCAGCACCAGGCGCAAGCGGGTATCGATATTCTTCTTGTCCAGCCGCATGCGTGCAAGAAAGTCGTCACTCGACATGCTTGCCGGTGCATGAACAGGCAAGTCGGCGCTCTTGATCACCGCCAGGCTGCGTTCGCGATCCGCCGCCGAAATCCAGCCCAGCTCATGGGAGAGCGTCGCGGCCATGGCCATCCCCGCGCCTACGGCTTCGCCGTGCAACCAGTTACCATAGCCCTGGTGCGCTTCAATGGCGTGGCCAAAGGTGTGGCCCAGGTTGAGCAGCGCGCGAACGCCCTGCTCGGTTTCATCCTCAGCGACGATATCCGCTTTTATCAGGCAGCTTCGGGCGATGGCCTCGGCAATCACCTCGGGCTCCACGCGGCGTAAAGCCGTCATGTTGGCTTCCAGCCAGGCCAGGAAGGTTTCATCACGGATGAAACCGTATTTGATCACCTCCGCGAGTCCCGCTGACAACTCCCTCGCGTGCAGCGTGGTGAGCGTGTCGATATCGACCAGCACGGCCTTGGGTTGCCAGAAGGCGCCGATCATGTTCTTACCCAGCGGGTGATTGACGCCGGTTTTGCCGCCCACCGAGGAGTCCACCTGGGACAGCAGCGTGGTCGGCACCTGGATGAACGCCACGCCACGCTGGTAGGCGGCGGCCGCGTAGCCGACCATGTCGCCAATGACCCCACCGCCCAGCGCTATCAGGGTGCAGCGACGGTTAAACCCCGCTTCCAACAGCGCACTCCAGATACGCTCTACCTGCTCGATGGTCTTGTACTGTTCGCCATCGGGCAGCACTAGCGTGCGCACCTCCAGATCATCCGGCAGGCTATCGCAGAGACGTTCCAGATACAGCGGGGCAATGGTTTCATTGGTGACTACCATTACCTGCTGGCCAGCCAGATACGGCGTCAGCATATCGGGCCTGCCTACAAGCCCTGTACCAATAAGGATCGGATAGCTGCGCTCGCCGAGCGCCACCTCAAGCGTACGCTGTACGCCGTCAACTGCGGTCATGGGGATACCTTGTTTGACGAATTTATGGATTCAAGAGGGTCGACCAGGCGCCGGACGCGACGCACAATTTCATTGACCACCGCGCGCGGGCTGCGCCGGTCGGTACGCACGGTAATATCCGACGTGGCGCGATAAAGCGGGTCACGGGCGGCGAACATATCGTTCAGCACCTTCTCGCGGTCAGCACACTGCAACAGCGGGCGGTTGCGGTCTTTCGCCGTGCGCCGGAGCTGCTGATCGACAGTGGTCAACAGGTACACTACCGTGCCCCGCTCGCGGAGCGCGCGGCGGTTTTCCTCGCGCAGCACCGCGCCACCGCCGGTCGCCACAACCACGGGATGGCGTTGGGTCAGCTCGTCGATCATGTGAATCTCACGCTGGCGAAAGCCCTGCTCGCCTTCCACATCAAAAATCCACGGGATATCGGCCCCGCAGCGCGCTTGAATGGCGTGGTCGCTATCAAAAAAGTCGCGCGATAGTTCGGCTGCCAGCAGTCGACCAATCGTGCTTTTGCCAGCCCCCATGGGGCCAATCAGAAAAAGGTTGGGTAAATCCTGCATTAGCGAACCGTTAAGCCATCATCAAGAAGTCGTGGTGTAATAAAGACTAACAACTCTACCTTTTCATTGCTCTCTTCGGTATAGCGAAACAGTCGACCCAGCAAGGGAATATCGCCGAGCAGCGGTGTTTTGGCGACTTGACGCAGCTCCTCGGTGGTTAAAATACCGCCCAGCACCACGGTTTGCCCATTATCGACCAGTACCTGGGTCTCGATTTCATTGGTGTCTATCGGCGGTTCCCCCCCAAACTCGGACTCCCGGAAGCTGTCATTGCGAATCAACAGATCCATGATGATGCGGTTATCCGGCGTAATCTGCGGGGTGACCTCAAGCGATAGCTCGGCCTCCTTGAACTCGGTATCCGGATTATCGTTACCGTCAACACTCTGGAAGGCACGCTCCTCGCCCTGGCTGATGGTAGCGGTGCGCTGATTGGCGGTAATGATCTTGGGCTGTGAAATGGTCTGGCTCTTGCCCTCACTTTCCAGGGCGCGCAGCTCAAGATCGAGCAATACATCACCGGCCAGGTAGCCAAAGCTGAACCCGGCACCGGCGTCGGAGGTATCGCCAAAATCAACCGCCAGCCCGCCGCGAGCGCGGTTTAGCCCATCGGGATTGATATCGCGGCGTTCGAATGTGCCGTCACCGCTATCCTGAAATCCGCGGGTGCTGGACGCCCCCCAGTTGATGCCCAGCTCGCGGGAAGCCGTATCACGGGCGATCACGATGCGGGCTTCAATCTGCACCTGGCGAACGGCTACATCCAGGCGGTCCAGCGTGCGCACGATTTCGCGCACTTGATCCGGGGTGTCCTGAACCAGCAGCGTGTTGGTGCGTTGGTCAACGCTGACGCGGCCTCGCTCGGTGAGCAGACCGAAACCTTCACCGCCACGCAGCAGTTGCGACAGGTCTTCGGCACGGGCGTACTTCACTTCAATAAACTCTGTTATAAGCGGTGCCAGCGTTTCCTGCTGATTGCGGGCTTCCAGTTCCTGGCGCTCTAGTTCAGCCAGTTCGCTCGCCGGCGCCACCACAATCACATTGCCCTTTTCACGACTGGAAAGCCCCTGGCTCTGGAGGATCAGGTCCAGCGCCTGGTCCCAGGGCACATCGTTAAGATTGAGCGTTACCCGTCCGCTGACGCTATCGCTGGCCACCAGGTTCAAGCCGGTAAAATCGGCGAGCGTGGCAAGCACGGCGCGCACTTCAATATCCTGAAAGTTAAGACTCAACCGCTCGCCAGTATATTCCTCGCCTTGATCCACACGCGCCTGCTGCGGGACTTCGCTGACAGGCTGGACTTCCACCGTCAACTGATCGCCTGACTGCGATGACACCATGGCATAGGGGCCATCGGTGGTGAGCACCAGCTCACTGCCGCGTTGCCCGCGGCGCGGCGTGATACGCGAGATCGGCGTGGCAAAATCCGTCACGTCATAGACCTGATTGAGGGCGTCGGGCACCGTCACCTGCCCGAGTTCGACAATCACCTCATTACGTCCACCCTCGCGCACCTTGGGGCTGACGCTGTCGCGATCAAAGGTCACCAACAAGCGCCCTGCACCACTTTCACCGCGTTGAAAGTCAATATCCTGCACCTGGGGCCCCTGCGCTGTTTCAAGGCGTTCGACAGGCAGCTCATTCGATGCCCCAGCGGCCGCCAGGGTCACGGTCAGCCGGTCACCGGACACCGATGAACGAAACTGGCGAGGCGCCTCCAGGTCCAGCACAAGGCGCGTGCGACCACTGCCTTCCAGCGCGGTAATGCCCTCAACGCCCCCCAGGTCAACGCGTGTCCGACGCTCGGTCAGGCCGTTTTGGGTATCCGCCAGATCCAGTGCCAAACGCGGCGGGTTCGTCAGCGGGTAGCCATTGAGCTCAGGCACCTCACCGCTGAAACGCAACTCCAACGCCACGTCACCGCCTTGCGTTTCACGCACCTCGAGATCGGTGAGCACCGACGCCACCGCCCAACCGGGAAGTAGCATCATTGCGGCCAGCATGCTTTGCCGAAAACGGCTTACCAAGGTGTTTGCCATGGGTCTCCATCCACTTGCTTTGGGTCGCTGCGTGATGCGCATGCCCGTCATCATTTAGCGCTCATCGACAATAGTGAGCGAAGCAGGACGTGTCTGCCAGCCATTTTGCTGGGTGTAGACGCGTTCGCGAATCTCAATCTCCTGAGCTGATATGGCAACAATGCGACCATAATTTGTGCCCATATAATGACCTTCCCTGACGTTAACCACCTCACCCTCAGGTGTCGCAATCATGGCCACTCGCCGACCGTCCATGCGTATCGTGCCAACCAGCTGAAGCTCTTGCAGTGAAAAGCGCTCCAGTGGTTCGGCAGGTCGTTGCGGGTCGGGGCCATTTTCACCCGCCGCCCCGTACGCCCTGTCCTGTGTCGATTGTGGCGGCAAAAAGGGGCTGCGCGCCTCGCTGTGCTGATAGCGTTGTGCAGGGTAAAGCGGCACATAGGGAATCACCATGACCGGCTCACTGCTGGAGGTTTGCCGTATATCGTCAAGGGTTGCCTCCAGTTGCGACAGCGCTGGATCCGCGCAGCCCGTCAACAGGAGAAACCCCGCTAGCCATCCAGCGACTAACCCTCGGCGAACCCACGACGTCATGGAGCCTCCTCCCGATCTCGGTAGGTGCGCGCCAGCAAGGAAAGCCGCAGGCTGTCCCCAGTGGTATCGACGGGCGCCAACGTGAAGTCGTGCTGGGTCACAAGCCGGGATAACGAGGCAATGTCGGCGGCGAAACGGGCAATCTGATGAAAGTCGCCGCGTACCTGTATATCCAGCGGCTGCTCCACATAGTGGGGCTGGGTAACCGTGGGACGCAGACGAATGGTTTCGATTGTCAGCCGGTTATCCACCGCGGCATCGCTGATACTATCGAGCAACGATGGAATCTCCGCACCGGTGGGCAGGATGGCGCGCACACGCGCCATTTGGTCTTCCAGCGTGGCAAGCTGCTCGCGTATCTTGGGCAATTGAGCCGCTTCACCTGACTGCCGACGGTAGTCGCCAAGCAAGCGCGATTCTTGCTGCTGCGCACTGGCCAACTCGGCGCGCCGCTCGCCGATAATCAACCATTCCATTATCAATACAGCCACCAGCAAGGCCAGCCCACCGCAAAGCGCTTTGAGCAGCAATGGCCAGCCACCGGCTTCTTTCACATCCAGGTCTCGCCAATCGACATCGCGCAGCTGTTGCCATTCCTGCGCCCAACGCGCCCGCTTCCAGATCATGGCTGCTCCTCGGCGGAAGCCGACAGTGAGGGTTGCTCAACATCGAAACGGAACTGTCGGCCGCCACCCTCAGCGTCACTCTCGACTTCCGATAGCGATGGCACGCCAAACGCCCGACTGTCAGCCACTCGGCGTAACTGCTCGGACACCTGCCGTTCGCTGGCCGCGACCCCTTCGATGCTGACCTGGGCACCGTTGCGCGACACCTGCTGGTAGACCACACCGCTGGCGACGCTGCTAGCGAGTGCATTGAACAGCTCAACGGTGCTGGCCCGCTGTGTTTGCAGCGTTTGGAACAACACCAGTTGCTCACCGAGCCGCAGGGCGTCCGCCTTATAGCGCTCCAGGTTGCCAATATCCGCTGTCAGCTCGCGGGTTTGAGCCTCAATAAACGCATTGCGCTGTTGCTGGGCAACCAGTTGCATTGAATAAAACTTGGCGATGCCCCAGCCGAGTGCGACGCCTAACAACAACATCAGCACCATAAAGTAGTAAAAACGCCGCGTGCGCCGTTCGCGCTGCTCCTCACGCCAGGGTAACAGGTTGATGGTGATGCTCATTGCCCAACCCTCATGGCCAGGCCGCCTGCAGTCAGCATCGCCGGGGCATCGTTGGTGAGCGCTTCGACATCCAGGCGCTTGTTGACCGCCATGGCCTGGAAGGGGTTGGCGATCGTCACGTTCATGCCACTATCTTCAGCGATACGCTCTGCCAAGCCAGGAATTACGCTCGACCCACCGGCCAGAACAATATGCTGGACCTCATGTTGACGCCCTGCGGTGTAGTAAAGCTGGAGTGAGCGGCCCACCTGCTGTACGACCGTTTCCAAAAACGGGTTAAGCACGCTGTCTGGATAGTCATCGGGCAGGCCGCCGCGTTTTTTGGCAAAACCGGCCTCCTCCATACTTAATTGGTAACGGTCGCGGATGGCATCGGTCAGTTGGCGGCCACCAAAGACCGTGTCACGGCTGTAGACGATGTGCCCACCGCGCACGACGTGAAAAGCGTTCATATTGGCCCCGATATCCACCAGGCCGACGCAGGCGTCGGGGTCGTCCTGAACATGAAGCTGGCGGCGCAGCACTTCAAACGATCGCTCCATGGCAAAGGTTTCAACTTCAACGGCGGCGGGCTCGAGCCCGGCGCGCTCGAGGGTCTCGGTTAACTGGCTTACATCCTGCTGGCGGCAGGCCACCAGCACCACCTGCTGACGGTCATCGTCAAATGGCGATGGCCCCAGGCACTCAAAATCAAACGCCACCTCATTGAACGGAAACGGAATATGCCGGTCTGACTCGGCGATGATGCGGGCTTCAATATCGTCTTCACTGAGTGATCGCGGAAAGCTGAGCGTTTTGGTGATCGCCGCGCTCGCAGGTACGGCCACCGCCGCTTTACGCGTTGACGGGCTGGCATGTTCTACCGCGCGACTGAGAACCTGGGCGACGTCGTCGATATCACGGATGCGTCTTTCCACTACCGCCCCTTCACGAAGCGGACGCACGGCGTAGCTTTGCACCTGAAAGTTCTGATGAGCGTTCTTGAGTTCAAGCAGCTTGACAGTCGCCGAGGTAATATCGACGCCGATCAACCCGTTACGAGGTTTGAGTAAGCGCATTATGGGTCCGGAGTCGCTTGCCTATCGCGTTGCTCGAGGTTACATGATTTTAAGCCGAGTCACACTCACGCCGCATGATGGCACATCAACACTGGTGGCGGCCGCCTTGGCTTCCTATAATGGCAGCCAGTTGCGTGATACGGTCGTTTAGATACCGTCTCTTTTTTATTCATCCCACGGGTACTTTCCATTCATGACGTTTCTCCGCACCCTTATTGTGTCGCTGTTGGGCATTCTGGTCTCGCTCACCGGTGCCGTCGTTCTTGCCCTGGTCGGCGCCGCTATCTATTTCGCTCCGGGCCTTCCGGACGTTCGTCAGTTGCAAAACTTTGAATTGCACACCCCCTTGCGCATCCTGACCCGCGACGGGCGCCTGATCGGGGAGTTTGGCGAAGAACGACGCATCGAAATTGACTTCGAGGCAATCCCCGATGAGATGATCAACGCACTGACCGCCGCCGAAGACGCCAGTTTCTTCGACCACCAGGGCGTGGACCCGCGCGGCCTGGCGCGCGCCTCCCTGGAACTGATGCAGAGCGGGGGAACCATCCAGTCCGGCGGCTCCACCATTACCATGCAGGTGGCGCGCAATTATCTGCTGACGCTGGACCAAACCTTCACGCGTAAAATCCGCGAAATACTGCTCGCCCTGCAGATGGAACAGGTGTTAAACAAACAAGAAATTTTTGAACTTTATGTAAACAAAATCTTCCTGGGTAACCGGGCGTACGGGATTGCCGCGGCGGCCGACACCTATTACGACAGACCCCTGGATGAACTGACGCTGGCCGAAACCGCCATGATCGCTGGCCTGCCCAAAGCCCCCTCGGCGTTTAACCCCCTGGCCAACTCTGAACGTTCGCTGATTCGCCGCAACTGGATTCTGTTCCGCATGCGCGAGCTGGGCCACATCGACGAAGAGACCTATCGTGAAGCCGTTCAAGCGCCGGTGACCGCAGAGCGGCATTCCACCGTGCCGGAAGTGGATGCGTCCTACGTGGCCGAAATGGCCCGCCAATACGCCGTCGATCGCTTCGGAGACGATGCCTATACCGGTGGCTACCGCATTTACACGACCATCGACAGCGAGTTGCAGCCCACCGCCCGCCGCACTCTGGCCAACGGCTTGATTGCCTACGACCGGCGCCACGGCTGGCGCGGGCCCGAGGAACGCGACATTGCCGCAAGCCTGGTTGAAGCCCAGGAAGAGACCGAAACCCGGGGCCTGGAAGAAGAGCTTGCCGAGTCACCGGAAATTCGCCAAACCGCCCGCCAGGCGGCCGCGCGAAGCCAAACTGAAATCGAAGGCATTGACGGCGATGTCAGCAACTGGCTTCAGGTCCTGGACCGCACGCCTCGCTATGGCTTGCTGGAGCCAGCGATTGTCGTCGAGAGCAGCGGCCAGGAAATGGAGGTTCTGGTTGACGGCGAACTACGCCAGATACCTTGGGAAGGCTTGAGCTGGGCCCAACCTTATCTCAGCCCGCGCAGCCGCGGTGCCCAACCCAGCTCGGCGCAGGAGATCGCGGTGCGTGGCGATATGATCCGTGTGGTTGAAAATGAAGAGGGTCAGCTTCGCTTATCGCAACTACCCGATGCAGAAGGCTCGCTGGTCGCCCAAGACCCACGCACCGGGGCAATTCGTGCGCTTCAGGGCGGCTTTGACTTCAACGCCAGTAAATTCAATCGCGCCATTCAGGCCCAGCGCCAGGCCGGTTCCATCTTCAAGCCGTTTATCTACCTTGCCGCCCTTGAAGACGGCGAGATGAACGCGGCCAGCGTGGTCAATGATGCCCCCGTGGTGATGGATGACGGCAGCAACGAGCTCTGGCGCCCGGTGAATTCGAGCCGCGACTTCCAGGGCCCCATGCGCCTTCGCCCGGCGCTGGCCCGCTCACGCAATCTGGTGACCATCCGCGTTCTGCAAAGCATGGGCATCAACTACACGCTTGAATACTTGAAAGGCTTTGGCTTTGCCGAAGGGCGTCTGCCTAACGGTCTTTCGCTGGCACTGGGCAGCGCAACGCTGACACCGATGGAAATGACCAATGCCTATTCGGTGCTGGCCAACGGCGGCTTCCAGGTCTCGCCCTGGTTTATCGAACGGGTCGCTCGCCAAGGTGACGAAGAAGAGGAAACCATCGACGAGGCAAACCCGCAAGTGGCCTGCCGTGAATGTGAAGACGGTCAGGAGACGGTGGAGATAAACGGCCACGACTACCCTGTGGCGAAACGCGTCGCCGACCCCGCTGCAGTGTACATTCTCCGCGACATGATGCGTGACGTGATCGAGAGAGGCACCGGACGCGCCGCGCTGAGCCTTGAGCGCGACGATATCGTCGGCAAAACCGGCACCACCAACAGCCAGCGTGATGCCTGGTTTGCAGGCTTTAACGACAAGCTGGTCACCACCGTCTGGGTAGGCAAGGACAGCAACGAGACCATCTCCGAGTATGGTTCCCAGGCAGCATTACCTATCTGGATCGACTTTATGGGGCAAGCCCTGGAAGGAACGCCCCCAGCGTTGCCTGAGCGCCCGGATACGGTCATTACCGCGCGCATTGATCCGGATAGCGGCCGTCGCCTGCGCGACGACCAGTCTGGCGGTATCGTTGAGCTGTTCCATGAGGATCACCTGCCTGACTACCAAAACAGACAGATCAGCCGTGAACTGGAAGAGGCCAGTGGCTCACAAGGCTCCGGCACGGCGGAATCGATTTTCTAGCCAACCCCACTCCACGCAAAAGGCCTGGCGATATGCCAGGCCTTTTTTATGCGGCGGTTTTTCACTGCATCGATCGGGCCGTTAGCAGGCTAGGCCGCGACAGCAGACTCCCGGCGACTGGCCAGCCAGTTGGCGATAATCGCCGCGCTCATGACGACCACCCCGGCAACTTCCGCCATCAGGTTGGGGTAGAACACGCCGACGATAGCTACCGCGATCGCCACACGTGACAGCCACCCCATGCGGGTGAACAGGTAACCTTCCAACGCAGCGGCAAAGGCGCAGAGCGCCAGCAAGGCGATCACCGCGTTCCAGATCACCAGCGGCACTGGACCGCCCACGATGATCTCCGGGTTAAACACCATGAACAGCGGAATCAGATACAGTCCCTTGGCGAACTTCCACGACTGGAAACTGGTTTCCATGGGCTTGCTGCCCGCAATGGCGGCCCCGGCAAAACCCGCAAGGGCAATGGGCGGCGTCACATTAGAGTCCTGGGAATACCAGAACACCACCAGGTGTGCAACCAGCAGCGGAATCCCGAACTCTGTCGTCAGCGCCGGGCCGACCAGCACGATCAGCACGATATAGCTGGCGGTGACCGGCAGCCCCATCCCCAGGACCAGGCTTGCCAGCAGAACCATGATGAGTGCGAGCACAATGTTGCCGCCTGAAAACGCCATCATCATCGACGAGAACTTAAGCCCCAGGCCGGTAAGCCCGACAATGCCCACGATGATCCCCGCAACGGCACACGCCATGGAGACGGCGACGGCATTGCGCGCCCCCAACTCCAGACCTTCCACAAGTTTCTTGAAACCCGCAGCGGCCATCTCCTTGATGCTGTGGGCCGTCACGGTTTCACCCTGGCGAGGGGCCACAAAGAAGAACCACAACACATAACGCAACACGGCCACCGCCACCATGGTGACGACCGCATAAAAGCCGACGCGACTGGGTGACATGCTCATCGCCAGCAGCCATACCAGAACGCCCAGCGGCAGCAGGAAGTGCCAGCCATCCTTCATCACCTGGCGCATCTGGGGCAGCTCGCTTCTGGCCATACCCTGCATGCCTTGCTTAAGCGCGATGATATGCACGAACAGGTAAACCGTTGCAAAGTACATGATCGCGGGCAGGATACTGATCTTGACGATTTCCAGGTACGGCGTATTGGTATATTCAGCAATCAAGAACGCCCCTGCCCCCATCAGCGGCGGCATGATCTGCCCCCCTGTGGAAGCAGCCGCCTCGATACCACCGGCCTGCTTGGGCTTATAACCCAGGCGCTTCATGAGCGGAATGGTAAAGGCGCCGGTGGTCACCACATTGGCGATTGCACTCCCAGAAATGGAGCCCATACCCGCGGAGGCCAAGACCGCCGCTTTAGCGGGCCCGCCCCGCTGGCGGCCCGTCGCCGCGTAAGCCATGTCGATAAAAAACTTGCCGGCACCGGTACTTTCCAGAAAAGCGCCAAACAGCACGAAAATAAAGATATAGGTCGCGGCCACGCCCAGCGGCAGACCGAAAATACCCTCCTGGCCAAGATAGAGCTGACCCGCAATACGGTCAAAGCTATAGCCCCGATGCCCCAAGATGCCAGGCAGCCACTCCCCCAGCCAGGCCAGATCACCGCGTGGCCCTGCCATCGCGTAAAGAATCGCAATCAGCCCGATCATGGTCATACTCAGGCCTACCGCTCGGCGGCTCGCCTCCAGCACGGTTACCGTGGCGATGCAGGCCACCATGATATCGGTCTGGGACCAGAAACCAGCCCGATTGATGATCTCATCGAGATACAGCACCAGATAGCCGCCAGTAATCAACGCACCGGTAAAAAACACCGCATCAAGCCCCCAGCCAACAATGCCCCTGGGACGCCCTCCGCCAAACACCGGGAACATCAAAAAGGCCAGCATCATGATCAACGCCAGGTGAATGCTGCGCTGATAAAACAGGCCCAACGGCTGGATGCCCGCTGAGTAAAGTTGAAACAGTGAGAGCCCTACCGCCACGATGGTAATGCACCACAACACAGCACGTGGCTGGACCACATTGCCGCCGGGCATTACCACCGAAGGTTGTTTTGATTCACTCATGGAGTCCTCGTCAGACGATATATCTGGCTGATTAGTTTTTCGCGTTGGCGTCAGCTGCCTCGGTCAGGCCCAGCGTTACCCGCTCGCCGGCTGCCCGGCGGCTCAGGCTGAAGCTGTGTGCCTGTCCATTGCGCTGCCAGACCAGGCGGTGGTTAACGGCAGGTGCGCCGACACGCAATACATACTGATTCCCTGGAACGGGCTCGTCGATGTGCTCGATCCAATATCCGCCCTGACCATCGGAAACCTGCTCGCCACGGCCGTAAATGTGCCCCAGGCCAGCGGCAAAGTCAGGTTGGTGGCTGCGTTCCAGTTCCATCACCCCCGCGTGATTTCGGTAACAGTCCAGGACCGTAAACTTCTCCACCGAATGCTGCCATTTCAGGCACCAGCGCGAGCCCTCGGGCATTGGCGTTTGGAAGAGCTGCTCGCCCTGCTCATCGGTCACTACCAGGAGCTCAGACGCATTAGCCGGAGCAGAGGTGGACTCCGCTCCGGCTAATGGTGAACCGGTTAGCCCCAGCACAAAGGCCGGGACTAACCTTACCGTCAGTGTCCAAGGCAGGCGTCGTAATGGTTGCATAATGATCGCCTGCGCAAGAATCAGGGACGTAGACGATCCGGAATCTCGGCGTCGACTTCTTCAAAGTAGCGAATGGCGCCCGGATGCAGAGGTACCGGCGTGGACTCCATGGTGAACTCGACGGTGGTATCGTTCGCCGCCGGATGAACCGCGATCAGTTCGTCGGTATTCTCGAACAGCAACTGGGTTAACTGATACGCCAGCTCTTCGTCCATATCCGAGTTGACCACCAGTACGTTGGGAATGCCGATGGTCTGGACCGTTTCGTCCATGCCTTCGTAGAGACCTTCCTGGAGCTGGTAGGGCGCGAACACTTCCACTGCTTCCCGCGCGTTGGCGACTTCCTCATCGGAAAGGCCGATGATACGGATGTCACGCGTAGTGGCCAGGTTCATGATGGAACTGGTGGGAGGCCCAACGCTCCAGAAACCCGCGTCGATATCGCCATCGCGAATGGCGTCAGCGGTTTCGTTGAAGTTCAGCCGCTGGGGCGTGAAGTCTTCATAGCTCAGGCCGTTGGCTTCCAGTACGGCGCGCGCATTCAGCTCGGTACCGCTACCGGGTGCACCCACGGAAACCCGCTTGCCTTCAAGATCGGCCAGCGATTCAATGTCTGAGTCGGCCAGGGTGACCAGCTGCACGGCATTCGGGTATACCGACGCCAGCGCACGGGTATTCTCGATCTGGCGGCCTTCAAAGTCGCCGGTACCTGTATAGGCCTGATAAACGGTGTCGGCCAGGGCCAGGGCCATATCGGCGTCACCGCGCATGATCAGCCCCATGTTTTCGACCGACGCACCGGTCACTTCGGCGGTGGCCTGAGCACCTTCAATATGCTCGTTGATCATCTCGGCGAAACCGCCGCCGATGGGGTAGTAAACGCCACCGGTACCGCCCGTGGCGATAGACAGTTGCTGGGCGCTGGCAGGCAGCGCAACGGCCAGGAGTGAAGCGGCAGCAGCTTTAGATAGAGTTCGCATAAGCGTTTCCTCCGTCCTGTTTGGACTTATAGGTATGGTTGACGATAGGGAGGTCATACATCCAGCTTCCGGTCGAATGGAAGCGGTCCCAGTGAAATTAGCATGCAATCGCCGTTTGATGCCAATAACTTGGCGTTAAGGCAAACCTTGCTTCAACGCTTGGCCAAGCCGAAAAGTCGTCTGCGTGCGTTTAGTTGGCGATGCTTATATGATCAATGGCTTATCGAAATTTCAGGCAAGGAGACCCCCATGCTCTATCGACACTATGCCCCTGGCAGGTGCCGCCCATGATGCTCTGGGAGGCCGCTGCGCTGGTGGGCATCGGTATTATCGCCGGGTTTATCAACGTGCTCTCGGCAGGCGGTTCGATGCTGGCACTGCCGCTACTAATGTTTCTTGGCTTGCCCACCCAGGTAGCCAACGGCACTAACCGTGTCGCCATTGTGCTGCAGAGCGTGTCCGCGATCAGCAATTTCAGACGCGCAGGCGCCTCGCATATCGGTCTGAGCTTGCGCCTTTCGGTGCCTGCCGTTGTCGGCTCGCTGGTGGGGGCGTGGCTCGCCCTGCAGGTTAGCGATGCGCTGTTCGAGGCGATCCTGATTGCCGTCATGGCCGCCTCGGCCCTGGTGATGCTGCTGCCACAGCCCAAACTGGATACCCGCCCGCTCACCAAGGACCGGCTGACCCCGCTGATTTATCTGGCCATGTTCGTGATCGGTATTTACGGCGGCTTTATTCAGGTCGGCGTGGGCGTGCTGTTCATCATCGTGCTGTACCGCATGCTGAAAATCGACCTGGCTCAGGTCAATGTTTTCAAGGTGCTGATCATTCTCGTCTATAGCCTCCCTGCCCTGGCGATGTTCATGTGGTTTGACCAGGTGCGCTGGAGCTACGGGCTTCTGCTGGCGGTGGGCAGCATGACCGGCGCCTGGCTGGCGGTAAAGGTCAACATGAGCCCGCGGGGAGCAATGTGGATCAAATACCTTACCCTTGCGATGATCGCCGCGATCCTGCTGCGCCTGCTGTTTGGCTAAGCGCCGGGGTCAATCGATCAGCAGCGCCGCAACCTGCTTAACGATATGCGCGCCAATGGGCAATGCCGAAGTCGCCGCCGGTGACGGCGCGTTACCCACGTTGAGCGTCCGCCGGGTGTTGACGAACAGAAAGTCGTCCACCAGCTTGCCGTCTTTAGAGACCGCCTGGGCGCGAACCCCCGCCGGGTAGGGCAGCAAGTCATCCGCCGTCAGGCTGGGGCAGTACTTGCGCACCAGCTCCAGGTAGCCGCGCTTGTAAAACGAGTTTTTCATTTCAGCCAGGCCCGGCCGAAGATGCCTGCCCAGCACCTTGAGAATACCGGGGTGCGTCAACATCTGGCCCATATCGGCAAGCGATACATCGCGCTTACGATAGCCTTCACGCTTTAAAGCGAGCACTGCGTTGGGCCCGACGGTCACACTGCCGTCGATCATGCGGGTCAGGTGCACGCCCAGAAACGGCATCGTCGGGTCGGGAATGGGATAAATCAGGTGGTTCACGATGTGATTATGCTGCTCGGGCAGTTGGTAGTACTCGCCGCGAAACGGGCAGATCGTGAAGTCGGGCTTCTGCCCCAGCATGCGGATCACCTTGTCGGCCATCAGGCCCGAACACGACACCAGATAACGGCTGGTGTACGACGCCTTCGATGTGCTCACCACCACCTCCTGGCGGCGCTCTTCCAACCCCGTCACTTCAGCTTCATAGCGGATTTCACCGCCCAGGCGCTGAAAGTCAGCGGCCATGGCCCGAGTCACTTCGGCGTAATCGACGATCCCGCTGGAAGGCACATGGATACCCGCCACGCCGGTAATATTCGGCTCGCGCTCGCGCAGGGCATCGGCTTCCAGCCATTCACGCTCGAGGCCATTGGCCGCAGTACGCTCCCAAAGCGCTTCCATGCGCTGCTTTTCGACCTCGTTCGTCGCGACCAGCAACTTGCCGCAGATGTCGTAGGCAATGTCGTGCTCGTCACAGAATTCGCGGGTAGCGCGATTACCCTCAAGGCAAAATCTGGCCTTCAAGCTACCCGGCGTGTAATACACACCGGCGTGAATCACACCACTATTATGGCCGCTCTGGTGCTGCGCGGGGCCACTTTCTTTTTCGAGCACCATCAGACGTTTATCGGGGTAGGTCTGCTGGAGCTGCATTGCCGTGGACATGCCCAGGATACCGCCACCAATAATGATGAAATCCCACATCAATCTCTTCCTCCAGGCCAAATTGTTAACATTTCCTGATAATAGCCGTTATTCTTCTGTTACCGATATTATCCAGCTTTAATCAGGGAGCCACTCGCCATGGAGCCAGACGCGCCGCGTCAGAACCTCGCCATTCGCGCCTACCGGAAGCTCAAGCACGATATTATCCGAGGCCGCTTCGCACCGGAACAGAAGCTGCTGATGAGCCGCCTCAAAGACGATTACGGGGTCAGCACCGGCCCGCTGCGCGAGGCATTATCGCAGTTGGTGGCCGACCACCTTGTGGTGGCCATCAGCCAGCGAGGCTATCGCGTTGCGCCCATGTCGCTTGCCGAACTCAACGATATCTACGACGCCCGCGCGCAGCTTGAGGGGCTCATTTTGCGCCTGGCCATCGAACGCGGCGACGATGACTGGGAAGCCGCCGTGCTGGCCGCGGCGCACCGGCTGGCCAAGGTCACCGCCATCAGCTCGCCGGATGAGCTGCTCGACGGCTGGGACCTGCGTCACAAAGCCTTTCATACCGCCATCGCCAGCGGCTGCAACTCGCCGCATCTCCTGCAAATGCGCGACACCCTGTTCAACCAGGTGGAGCGCTACCGCCATCTCTGGCTGCAGGAAACCGTCATGTCGCCCACGGCCCTGGAGCAAAAGCGCCAGGAGCATGCCACATTGGTCGACGTTATCCTGGCCCGGGATGCAGATCGAGCGTCTACCCTGATGCGCGACCATTTGATGACGCCGGTCCCCATCATTACCCGTGTGCTCAAGGCACGCGGTATCGGATAAATTCTTCGTTTTAAAAAAATGTAGATATTTTAAAGAAACGGCGATACATTGACTGTAGCATCACACCGACTGCACCGTTATTGCCGTGGTCGCTTGCGGGCGTCTGCGGGACAGCACCAAGGAGTTCACATGACACACTTCAACTGGGACGACCCGCTGCTGCTTGAGCAACAGTTGAGCGACGAAGAGCGCCAAATCCGCGACGCCGCCCACGACTACTGCCAGGAAAACCTTCAGCCCCGGGTGCTCAGCGCCTTCCGTGAAGAACGCTTCGACCGCGAGATCATGACCGAAATGGGCGAGCTTGGCCTGCTGGGGGCGACCGTTTCCCCCGACTACGGCGGCGCAGGCGTCAACCACGTCGCTTACGGCCTGATTGCCCGGGAAGTCGAGCGCGTGGACTCCGGCTATCGCTCCGCCATGAGCGTGCAGTCGTCGCTGGTAATGTACCCCATCGAGACCTATGGCTCCGAAGAACAGAAACAGAAATTCCTGCCCAAGCTTGCCAGCGGCGAGATGGTCGGCTGCTTCGGCCTGACCGAGCCAGACCACGGCTCCGATCCCGGCAACATGATTACCCGCGCAGAGAAAGTTGACGGCGGCTATCGCCTGACCGGCGCCAAGATGTGGATCACCAACAGTCCGATTGCCGATATCGCGGTGGTCTGGGCCAAGTCGGCCGCCCACGACAACCAGATCAAGGGCTTTATCGTCGAACGCGGCGTGGAAGGTTTCACCACGCCGAAAATCGAAGGCAAGGTCTCGCTGCGCGCGTCGATTACCGGCGAGATCGTGCTTGAAAATGCGTTTGTGCCTGAAGAGAACCTGCTGCCCAATGTCAGCGGCTTGAAGGGACCGTTCGGCTGCCTGAACAAGGCCCGCTACGGCATTGCCTGGGGCGTGATGGGCACGTCTGAATTCTGCTGGCATGCCGCCCGCCAGTACACCCTGGACCGTAAGCAGTTTGGTCGCCCGCTGGCCGCCAACCAGCTGATCCAAAAAAAACTCGCTGACATGCAAACCGAGATCACCCTTGGCCTGCAGTCAGCGCTCCAGGTGGGCCGCCTGATGGATAGCGGCAACTGGGCACCGGAAATGGTCTCGCTGATCAAGCGTAACAACTGCGGCAAGGCGCTGGATATCGCCCGTCAGTCCCGGGACATGCACGGTGGTAATGGCGTTTCTGACGAGTACGGCGTCATTCGCCACATGGTGAACCTGGAATCGGTCAACACCTACGAAGGCACCCACGACGTGCACGCCTTGATTCTGGGTCGCGCCCAGACCGGCATTCAGGCGTTCTTTTGATCACTGTCGTTTATCACTATCTGTTGAGCACCAGGCTTTGAGCACTTATCCCCCCTTACAGGAGCCTCTATGGGCGAGCTAACCAAACCCTTGGCCGGAATCAAGGTGCTCGATATCTCCCGAGTGCTGGCCGGCCCATGGTGTGGGCAAATGCTGGCCGACATGGGGGCCGACGTGATCAAGGTGGAACGCCCCGGCTGCGGCGATGACACCCGCCACTGGGGTCCGCCCTGGCTCGCGGGCAGTACCGAGTCGGCCTACTATCTGTGCGCCAACCGCGGCAAGCGTTCGGTCACGGTGGACATGGCAAAGCCCGAGGGCCAGGCACTCATCAAGCAGATGGCGGCTGACAGTGACGTAGTGATCGAGAATTTCAAAGTCGGCGGCCTCAAGAAGTACGGCCTGGATTACGCAAGCCTCAAGGCCCTCAACCCGGGCCTGGTCTATTGCTCGATTACCGGCTTCGGCCAGGAAAGCCCCTACGCCCACCGCGCCGGCTACGACTTCATGATTCAAGCCATGGGCGGGATCATGAGCCTGACGGGCAAGCCTGATGAGGAACCTGGCGGCGGCCCGGTAAAAAGCGGCGTGGCGTTTACTGACATCTTTACCGGCCTGTACGCCGCCAACGCAGTGCTCGCCGCCCTCTACCAGCGCCGCGACACGGGTGTCGGCTGCCATATCGATATGGCGCTGATGGACGTTCAGGTAGGCGTGCTCGCCAATCAGGCCTTGAACTATTTAACCTCAGGCAACGTCCCCCAGCGGCTGGGTAACGCCCACCCCAATATCGTGCCTTACCAGGCCTTTGCCACCCAGGACGGCCATATGATTGTCGCCGTGGGTAACGATGAGCAGTTCAAGCGCTTTAGCTCGGTGCTTTCACTGCCCGCCCTGGCTGACGACCCACGCTTTGCCACCAACGGCATGCGCGTTCAGCACCGCGACCAATTGGTGCCCGTACTCGAAGCGGCACTTGCCCAGCGCCCCACCGACGACTGGCTGGCGGCATTTGAAGACGTGGGCGTGCCCAGCGGCCCGATCAATACCCTGGACCGGGTATTCGACGATGCCCACGTCAAAGCGCGTGGGTTAAAGCAGACGCTGCCCCACCCACAGGCGGGCCAGGTTGATCTGGTCGCGAACCCCATTCGCATGAATGGTAAATCGATCAGCGCCAGTAAGGCGCCGCCCTATCTCGGCGAACACACCGACGACGTGTTAACCGATATTGGCATTACCCCTGAGCAGCGACAGGCGTTGCGCGATGCAGGTATTATCTGAATCTGACCGATTTCATTTAAACGCCTAGCCAACCGTACACTGGTTAACTACATCTTAGGCTACTGTAAAAAGCAGCCTATACCGGTGCTTTTGGTTGATGTCCGTTATCACCAAAATACTGTACAATACATATACAAAAAGCTTACAGAGAGTTAGTCTATTTGTACGACTAACCTGCTATTGTTTGGCCAAGTAGGCAATGCCGCGCTTGTTTTGTTACTGGCGAGCGCCAGAGACCTGGAGATACAATGAGTCAGTGCGCGCGCACAAACGGAACCTGCAAACGCTGCGAAGGCGAGCTGCCCTTCGATTTCACGATGGCCTTTCAACCCATTGTGGATGTATCGCTTGCCAAGATTGACGCCTATGAGGCTCTGGTACGGGGCCCGCAAGGTGAGTCTGCCTGGAGCGTTATTTCCCAGGTGACCGACAGCCTGCTCTATCACTTTGACCAGGCGTGTCGAGTTAAAGCCATTGAGATGGCAAGCGCGCTTGATATGCCGACAGCGCTGTCGATCAACTTCCTGCCCAACGCTGTATACGAACCCAGGGCCTGCATCCAGGCGACACTGGACGTCTCTAAACGCGTGGGTTGGCCAACCGACCGACTGATCTTCGAAATCACCGAAACCGAGCGCGTGCGTGACAGGCAGCATCTATGCAACATCATTGATGCCTATCGCTCGATGGGTTTCAGAACGGCCCTGGACGATTTCGGCAATGGTTACGCCAATCTGGACCTTCTGACCGACCTCGCCCCCGATAAAATCAAGATAGACCGTGAACTGGTGATGAACTGTGACCAGGATCATAGACGCCAGTCGCTGCTTCGCTCGATCATTCAACTGGCCGATGAACTAGCGATCAAACTGATTGCCGAAGGCGTGGAAACCCACGCAGAGGCGTTGTGGCTGGCCCGTGAAGGCATTGCCTGCCAACAAGGGTTCTACTATGCACGACCGGCCGTCAATGCCTTGGCTGACGATAAAGCCTTAAAGCTGCGCCTGATGGCGCTACGCGAAGAATCACAGCAGGTCAGCGAAGGTACCCAATGACTAGTTACGCCTCGCCAGACATTCATCAGCTTCTGGACCAATCAAAACGCAATACGGAAAACGTCATCAAGGCGGCACCGCTGGGTATCTGCATCACCGACCCCCATGGTTATTTTGAAATGGTCAACCCGGCGTACTGTGACTTTTACGGTTATGCCGAAGAGGAGTTGCTCGGCCAGCACTTCACCATGGTCGTTCCCGATGCCAACCGCGAGACGCTCCAGGCCCTCCACGACTCGTTTATAGGGGGAGAGGAGAGACATGAGCTGCGTCAGGAGTGGGAGGTCATCGGTAAAGGTGGCAAAACGCATACCATTATCGCCGAAGCCGCACGCATCATCGGCTTCGACGGCCAGCCACGGAAAGTCACCTTTATTGTCGATATCACCCAGCGCAAACGGCTGGAAGAACGCCTTCAACGGGCGAACGAGCGCCTGCATTACCTCGCCCACCATGACGAGCTCACCGGCCTGTTGAATCGCCGGGCCGGCTTGCAGCGCCTGGAACAGGAGCTAAGTCGAAGCTCGCGTTATGGCAGCCCACTTAGCATTGCGATGTTTGACCTGGATAATTTCAAGGCGATCAATGATACCTACGGCCATAGCGTAGGCGACGATATTCTCCAGGAAGTAACCGCTAAAGTGAACGAGACACTGCGCGAAACTGACTTGCAGATTCGCCTGGGCGGCGAAGAGTTTCTGGTCATCATGCCCGAAGTAAATGCAGAAAATGCGCGGCAGGCCATGGAGCGAGTGCGCGCTGCCGTTGCCCAGACAACGTTTACCCAGCGGGCCTTGACGGTTACGCTCTCCGCAGGCGTGGCAGGTTATGTTGAGGCCTCCACCACCCGGTTACTTGATCATGCCGATAAAGCCATGTATCAAGCTAAACAGTCGGGTCGCAATCGCGTTGTGGTCGCTTCATCCATGTAATCCTGCCTATTGCGCACTATGCTGAAGCCTATCCCCATCAACTCAGGAGTTGAGCTATGAGTAATGCCGAGTTAAACGAGTTAAAAAACAAGTATGTCGCTGCTGGTGCCGCAAGCCCCGCCACCGCCTTTGCCGCGCGCGCGGAAAACTCTGAAGTATGGGACGCCGATGGCAATCGCTTTATCGATTTTGCCGGCGGCATTGGCGTACTGAACGTCGGCCACCGCCATCCCAAGGTCGTGGCGGCGGTCAAAGCCCAGCTCGACAAGGTGATGCACACCTGCCAGACGGTAATGCCCTATGAAGGCTATGTAAAAGTCGCCGAGAAGCTGAGCCAGATCGTTCCGGTACGTGGCCACGCCAAGGTAATGCTGGCCAACTCAGGCGCTGAAGCGCTGGAAAACGCCATCAAGGTTGCCCGCGCGGCCACAGGTCGCTCCAATGTGGTCTGCTTCGACGGCGGCTACCACGGCCGTACTTTCTACACCATGGCCATGAACGGCAAGGTCGCGCCTTACCAGACCGACTTTGGCCCGATGCCGGGCACCGTTTTCCGCGCACCTTACCCCGTGCCCTACCACGGCGTAAGCGAAGACGAAGCCATCCGTGGCTTGAAAATGGCGCTGAAAACCGACGCCAACCCCAAAGATACCGCCGCTATCGTGCTTGAGCCGGTACTCGGTGAAGGCGGCTTCTACCCAGCCTCCACCAGCTTCCTGACCAAGATCCGTGAAATCTGCGATGAGCACGGCATCTTGATGATCATCGACGAAGTACAGTCGGGCTTTGGTCGTACCGGCAAGATGTTTGCCATCGAGCATAGCGGCGTAGAGCCAGACATCATGACCATGGCCAAGAGCATGGCCGACGGCATGCCGATCTCCGCGATCGTGGGTACCGACAAGGTCATGGACGCCTCTGGCCCCAACTCGCTGGGCGGCACCTATACCGGCAGCCCGACCGCCTGTGCGGCTGCACTTGCGGTAATGGAAGTGTTTGAAGAAGAGAACATTCTCGAGAAGAGCCAGGCGCTGGGCGAAAAGCTGGCGCAACGCTTCAGCAATTGGGAAAGCAAGTTCGCCTGCGTTGATAACAGCCGCAACATGGGTGCCATGGCAGCCTTTGAGCTGGTCTCGGACAAAACCGACCGTACGCCCAACCCTGAACTGGCCGCGGCGCTGTGCAAAAAAGCACGTGAAGAAGGGTTGATCCTGCTTTCCTGCGGCATGTACGGCAACACCATCCGCTTCTTGATGCCCGTCACCATTCAAGACGATGTGCTCAATGAAGGGCTGGATATTATCGAGTCCTGCCTGGATTCGCTGGTATAAGCGTTATCTTTATATCAGACCAAAACGCCGCCCAATTGGGCGGCGTTTTTTATGTTGGCGTTAACGAGGCCGCCGGTCACCCTCGAGAAAATTAGCCGTAAAGACCGCTTTTCCATGGGTTTCGAACGACCACTTCATGACATCGCTCAGCGCTGCCATCACCTCGTCGAATTCACCAAACACCTGGGTACTCATCCGGTTAGGATGAACCTCCAGGCCTGTTGCTTCCAGGCGTTTTACCACTTCTTTCACCACCGGCTTGAAATCATCGGCCAGTGGGTAATAGCTAAGCTGTACAGAAAGATACATAACGTCTCCTTACGCTGTGCGGGAAGACTGACTCGTCTTGGCCATGCGATGCCAGACATCCAGGATAGCGTCGCGGGTTTCCTCGGGGTGCTCCATGGGGAACATGTGCGTGCCAGGAACACGGCTCACCTCGACCCCATAGCGCTTCAAGCGCTGAATGCGCGACGCCGTCAACAAGTGTGAGTTGTCGCCCGCCACGACCTCTACCGGGACGCTCAACCGACGCGGCAAACGGGTCAAGTGGTCCGGCAAATGACGGAAAATCTCTACCTCGATGCGCGGGTCAAACGTCAGTTCGGCACTGCCGTCGGCCAACACTCGGGTTCCTGCTTCAATGTAGTCGTTGAGCGCGTCCGGGGTAAAGCGCCGGAACAGCCCCCGGCGACGCAGCGAATTGGCCATGGCCTCACGACTCGGCCATACCGTGCGCCGGCCCAGGGTTTTACCCGCAGGTGTTACCCGGTCGACAAACCCAAAGCGTTTGGCAGCTTTCATCGCCCAGGCATCCCGTCCCAGCATCAACGGTGGATCGAGCATGATCACGCCGCAGAAGCGTTCGGGCTGTTTATCAGCCGCCATCGCCATCAGTGTGCCGCCCAGCGAATGTCCGACACCAAGCAATGGCTTATCGCTATCGGGGAGGTAGCTCAGCAACTCATCCACCAGGTTGCCCCAGTTATGATTGACCGGGTAATCCGGATGGTGCCCCAGGCGATCCAGCGGGTGCAGATCAAAGGACTCGGCCAATGGATCAAGCAGGCTGCGATAGCTCAAACCGGGAAAGCCATTGGCATGGGCAAACACTAAGCGAGGGCGTGATGAGGTATCAGCAGGCATGGCAGGGCTCATGGTGAAGTCGATAAGTCAGTGGTTAGAAACCATCTATCATACATCTGTTTTAATTCACTCTGTGCGCAGCGTCAATCCGATCAGGCGTTAACAGGCTAATTAAAAAAGCGCCAGCTGTTGCACTTGCGTGTTCTCCGCCAGCCGATACCCTACGCCCAGCAGGCGCACGGGTCGCTCGCCACGGTGCCAGCCCACGTTCAGCAGTGTTTCGAACTGAGCCAGGTCCGGCGCGGGGTCAGCGTGCTCTACAGTGGTTTGGGTGAAATCGTTGAACTTTACTTTAACGATTAGCCCGCGCACCCCGAGCGGCGGGTCCAGCCTTGCGTAGCGGCGCTCTAAATCCTCGATCAGCCCCGGCAGTTCATGGCGACAGGCCTCAAGAGTGGGCAAGTCCTGGGCATAGGTTTGCTCGGTGCTGATCGATTTGCGCTCGCGGTGGGTTTTCACCGGTCGATCATCTCGCCCCCAGCTCAGCTCATGCAACCGCCGCCCGAAACGGCCGAAGTGCTCCACCAGATCCGTGAGTGTCCGAGCGCGTAAATCGGCACAGGTATGAATGTCCAGACCCGCCAGTTTCTCCGCCGTACGCGGACCCACGCCGTGGATTTTTTTCACCGAGAGCTGCTGTACGAAGCCGTCCACCTCATCCGGCGTGATCACGCAGAGGCCGTCGGGCTTGTTCCAGTCGCTGGCGATTTTGGCCAGAAACTTGTTCGGCGCCACACCCGCCGAGACGGTAATGCCTACCTCGCGGCTGACCCGCTCACGTATCGCCTCGGCCATGAGCGTCGCACTACCGTGATGCTGAGTAACCCCGGAGACATCCAGGAAAGCCTCATCCAGGGAAAGCGGCTCGATAAGCTCGGTAACGTCGCGATAGATGGCAAATACCTGCCGCGCGACGGCTTTATACTTGGCCATATCGCCGCGAATGACCGTTAAATGCGGGCAGCGCTTGAGCGCCTGGGCCATGGGCATCGCCGAGTGAATGCCGTATTCGCGGGCGGGGTAATTGCAGGTGGCGACCACCCCGCGCTGCTCCACGCTGCCGCCAATCGCGATGGGAATATCGCTCAGCGCCGGGTTGTCGCGCATCTCCACCGCCGCGAAAAAACAGTCACAGTCGCAGTGAATAATTTTGCGCACTGGCTAGCCTTTAAACTGTAAAAAAACACAGCTTACCACAGCATCAGGTACCGCAGAACGTCCGCAGCACCTGCTCGCTTTCGGTGGCGGGTGCCGCCAAGCGACGCGCTTCAACGGTGTCTTCAAACGGCTTGGTCACTACCGCAAGTAGCGTATGGAACGGCGTGAAATCGCCCTCGACCGCGGCATCAATGGCCTCTTGAACGCGGTGGTTGCGGGGAATAACCACCGGGTTGGCGCGCTGCATGGCTGCCAGGCGGTCGGTGTTTTGGCTTGCCACCTGGGCCGCCTGCCACTGGCTGAGCCATTCGCCTAGCGCCTCTGAGTTCTGCGTTAGCGCCAGCACGTCCTCACGCCTCTGATCACTGGGCGACGCGACGTATTGCGTCAGCGCATCAAAGGTGGCGGTCATGTCCATCCGGCCCTGGTGCATCTGGCTTTCCAGCCCTTCCATCAACGCCTCGGCCTGGTCACTTTCCGCTTCCAGGCCTAGCTTATCGGCATGCAAGCGGCGCTGTTCGGCGTTAAACAACGTATCGAAATGGCGGATAGCATCGGTGGCTTTTTCAACCAAGGCATCGCCCTCACCGTCTATCAGCGGCAGCAATGTCTCGGCGAAGCGGGCCAGGTTCCACTGGGCAATCGCCGGTTGGTTGGCAAACGCATAGCGGCGGCCTTCATCGATGGAGCTATACACCTTCTGCGGATTGAACTGCTCCATGAAAGCACAGGGGCCATAATCGATGGTCTCCCCTGCCAGGCTGCAGTTATCGGTGTTCATCACCCCATGAATAAAGCCGACGCTCAGCCAGCGGGCAATCAATTCTGCCTGGCGGGCGACAACCGCCTCAAGCAGCGCCATGTAGGGGTCGTCTGCCGAAGCAGCCTCCGGGTAATGGCGCTCAATGGCATGATCCGCCAGGGCCTTTAGCGCCGCTTCATCCTGACGGGCAGCGATAAATTGAAACGTCCCGACGCGAATATGGCTGCTGGCCACGCGGGTAAATACCGCCCCCGGCTCGGGCAGTTGGCGCACCACCCGCTCACCGGTGGTAACGGCCGCCAGCGCGCGGGTGGTAGGAATCCCTACGGCGGCCATAAACTCGCTGACCAGATATTCACGCAGCACCGGCCCCAAGGGCGAGCGGCCATCACCACCGCGGGAAAACGGCGTACGGCCGCTGCCCTTGAGCTGCACATCACGGCGCTTGCCGTGCTGGTCGACGACTTCACCCAGCAGTAACGCTCGGCCATCGCCCAGCTGCGGCACAAAGTTGCCGAACTGGTGGCCCGCGTAGCCCAGGGCACCCGGTTTGGCCCCGGGCGGTAACTGATTGCCACTGAACCACTCGGCAAGCGTGGTGGTATCAGGGATGTCCTGCGCGCCCAGTTCTCGGGCGAGCGGGGCATTAAACGCAATCAACTCCGGGCGGGCAACCGGCGTTGCCTGGCTGGCAACCCAGAGCGGTTCCGGTAAGGTGGCATAACGATGTTCAAATGACAGCATGAAACGATCCACGTGCTAGCGAATAAGGCATGTCCTCATACCCTAGCATTTTACTCAAGTAAACGCCGAGACAAAGCTTCCCAACGATGTCGACTACCCATAAATCTACGCTAACGCCCCTGCCCCAGGATTTTTATAACCGCGATACCCTGACGGTCGCCCGAGACATGCTCGGCTGCTGGCTGGTGCGTGAAGACAACGGGGAGCAACTGGCCGCCAGGATTGTGGAAACAGAGGCGTATTGCGGTGCTGAGGATTCCGCCTGCCACGCCCACCGCCGCCGCTCGCCCCGCACGGAAGCCATGTTTGGCCCAGCGGGCCACGCCTACATTTATCTGGTATATGGCATGCACTGGCTACTCAACGTGGTCACCGAGCCGGAAGATTCACCCTGCGCGGTGTTAATTCGCGCCGTGGAGCCCACCATCAACGAGGCGGCAATGCGTGCCACCCGCCAGGCACCGGGCAAGCAGTTGAGCAATGGCCCGGGCAAGCTCACCCGTGCGCTTAGTATTGATAAGGCCTTGTACGGCCACGATATGACCCAGACTGGACAGCTGTGGATTAGCCGAGCCACGCATAGTACCGCTATTGCGACCGGGCCTCGCGTGGGGATCGATTACGCCAGCCCTGAGCACCGCGACGCACCCTGGCGGCTATGGTTGGAGGGTAATCCGTGGGTGTCCAAGGCGCGCTAATTCTCGCGCAGACAACGCACCGCCTCTTCCAGCACCGGCGTTAACGGTGCGCGCCACTGATGGGTGAGCATGGCATCAGCGCGGGTCACGCCAAGCGAGAGCGAGGCAACGGGAAGGCCCATTCCATGCGCCTCGCGGCAGAAGCGGTAGCCGGAATAGACCATCAATGACGTTCCCACGGCCAGCACCGCCTCCGCATTGTGCAACCCAGCCTGGGCGGCAACCCGCCGAGCAGGCGGGACCACATCGCCGTAATAGACAACGTCCGGTTTGAGAATCCCCCTGCAGCGCGGGCAGTCGAAGACCTTAAAGGCGGAAAAATCGGTTTCCAGGTCAGCGTCGCCGTCCGGTGCATGACCGGCATCCAGGGCGGCAAAACGCGGGTTGAGGTGTGCCATTTCACTATGCATGGCGTGGCGCATCATATGGTAGCCACAGTTCATGCAACTGACGGTATCGGCCCGGCCGTGCAGGTCAATGACTTTCCTTGACCCCGCCCGCTGATGCAGGCGGTCCACGTTCTGGGTGACTAACAGCTCCACATAACCCATGGTTTCCAATGCGGCCAGTGCCTTGTGCGCACCGCTCACCTGGGCTCCGGTCAGGGCCTTGAAACCGACCAGCGCACGCGCCCAGTAGCGCTGGCGCACCGCATGGGAAGCCATGAAGTCGCCGTGCTGAACCGGCGGTGAGCGCTTCCACTGGCCATCGGCATCGCGATAGTCAGGAATCCCGCTGTCGGTGCTCACGCCCGCGCCGGTAAGAATCCAGAGCTTTGGGTAGCGCGCGATAAAGTCGGCAAGCTCTTCACCTGCCTGGGCCACGCTTTTGATCATGTCCACTGCCTGCGTCAAATGTTCACCCCTAGGCAATTCTGCTCTCGCTAGACGATACTGTATGACAACGGCAACGCCTACTCTGTGCCAAGCTTTTTATCCGAGGAGCCACTTATGCAAGGGTCTGATCAACGGACGATGCGGGATCATGATGTCATTATTGTTGGCGGCGGCATGGTGGGCGCCGCACTGGCGGCCCGGCTGGGCAATGCGGGCCAATCCGTCGGGCTGATCGAACAAGGCGATGCCCCCGCAGCGCCCGAGGGCGACTACGACCTGCGCATCTCGTCGCTGAATGCGCGCTCGCTTACGTTTATCAATGCCAGCGGCACACAGCTGCCCGAGGAGCGCTGCTGCCCCTTCCGGCATATCGATGTCGCCAACCAGGCTGGCACCGGCCACTCGCTTTTCTCTGCGGCTGACAGCGGCATGGAAGACTTCGGTATCTTTGTCGAAAACCGCACGCTCCAGTACGCCCTCTGGCAGCGTTTGGCCGACCTCCCCGGCGTGACCTGCTATACCCAGTGCGCCCCGATAAGCACCCTGACCACGGGCGAGGCGCGCCTGATCGAGCTGGATAACGGCAAGACGCTAACCGCCGCGTTGATCGTCGGGGCCGATGGTGCGCGTTCCACCCTGCGCGAATTAGCCAGCATTGGCGTGACCCATTACGACTACCACCAGCGGGCGATGATCATTAACGTGGAGACCGAACTGCCCCAGCAAGACGTCAGTTGGCAGGTCTTTACCCCCACCGGCCCCATGGCCATGTTGCCACTGCCCGGCCAGCGCGCGTCGCTTGTGTGGTACGACAGCGACGAGGCCACCAAGACACGGGAAAAGCTGGACGATGACGCGCTCAAGACAGACATCGAAGACGCCTTCCCCGAGCGGCTGGGCAAGCTCACCCGTATCGTGGCGCGCGCCAGCTTCCCCATCAAACGCCAGCACGCCAAGCGCTACATCGGCAAACGCCTGGCGCTGATCGGCGACGCTGCCCACGTGGTGCACCCGCTGGCAGGCCAGGGACTGAACATCGGCCTGCACGACGCCGACACGCTCGCCGAGATTATTATTCATGGCCGCGACCCCGGCGACTACCTCAACTTACTACGCTTTGAGTGCCAGCGCCGGGCGGCTAACCAGGCAATGATTGCTGCCACCGACAGCTTCCACCATCTGTTTACCGGTGCCAAACCGCTGCGCCAACTGGGTGATCTCAGCCTGCATATCGCCGAGCGTATCCCCTTCGCCAAACGCATGATGATGCAGCAGGCCAACGGGCTGAATCCATTTAAACGGCGCTAGGACAGATAAGCGCAACGACGCGTCACAAAGAAGGCCAAGCTTAACCGCTTGGCCTTCTTGCGTAGATGATGCCCAGCTTGGAACAGAGGCTAACCTGTTGCTTCTCTCTATCCCTTCAGGTGGTTATCCAGAAACTCACGAATCACCGGGATAATGACATCGCCGTGGGTCTCCAGGGCAAAGTGCCCTGTGTCGTAAAAGCGAATGTCCGCCTGAGGCATATCGCGCTTCCAGGCATCAGCCCCCGGCGGCAGGAAGAATGGATCATGCTTCCCCCATACGGCGAGCAACGGCGGCTGATACGCCCGAAAATAGGCCTGAAACTCAGGGTACTTCGCCACGTTGGACGCGTAGCCCAGCAATAAATCGAGCTGGATATCCGCCATCCCAGGTTGAGAAATATGCGCCCCTTCCAACGTGTAGGCATCCGGTGCTATGACGCTTGTATCACTTACCCCCTCCACGTACTGCCATTTGATAGACGCCGGGGTCGGGAACTCACTGAGCGCATCACGATTCGCTTGTGAAGGGTCGTTCCAATACTTGCGGATTGGCTCCCACCCTTGTGAAAGCCCCTCCTCATACGCATTGCCGTTTTGCGAAATGATCGCGGTGATCTTTGACGGGTGAGCCTCTGCCAAACGCCAGCCAACAGGCGCACCATAGTCGTGAACGGCGATGGCGTAGCGCTCAAGGTTCAACTGCTCGGTAAATTGATCGATCGTCTTCGTCAGGTTGGCAAAGGTGTATTCATACTCACCGCGCGCCGGTGATTGAGTAAAGCCAAACGCCGGCAAATCCGGGGCGACGACGTGATAGCTATCGGCCAATGCCTCAATCACATCGCGCCACATATACGAGGACGCCGCGAACCCGTGCAGCATCAATACCGTCGGCGCCGCTGGATCTCCCGCTTCACGATAGAAGACATCGACATCGCCCACTGTCTCGAAACCGTAGTGAACCTGCCGCGCCGCCGATCCAGAAGCCGTCATATTTTCAGATGTCATAGCCAAGCCCTTAGTAACCATTAAAAATTACTTTTGAAGGTTATGAAGAAACATAGTAACCTGTCAAGCGTTAAATTAAAGGTTACTCAGCATGTCATCTAAAATTATCGCCCCGTTTATCGCCAGCAACCTCGCTCTCGATTTCATCAACACGCAATTTGGCGTCGGCGAAGCGCGCCAGGAATGCCTTCATGACGACAGCGGTGTAGTGGCGTGGCTTCAACAGGCGGGTGTACTGAAGGAAGCTTGTGAACCCCCACCGGCTGGGATCGCCCAGTTGGCTCGGAAACTGCGCGACAACATGCGGGATCTGCTCGTCTCGGCCCAACTGGAGCAGGCCGCAGACTCCGCCGTGGTCAATCACGTGCTGGAATGGGGTTACCCCATAGAGAAGATTGAATGGCAGCCGAGTGAGGCGGTGTTTCAGAAAAAAACGTATAAACGCAACATGGACAGCGAAAGCCTGTTACACCCCGTCGCCGCGTCGTTGGTCCAGTTGCTTACCGAGGAAAATCTGCAGCTCGTCAAACAATGTGAAGCCTCGGACTGCGTTCTCCTGTTCCACGATCAAACGAAATCCCACCGCCGCCGCTGGTGCAGCATGGCCGCTTGCGGCAACCGGATGAAAGCGGCCGCACACCGTGCCAGGAAAAAAACGGGGTAGTAGGCTTTAGGTAGTATCCATTAGGTGACACTCGCCATGATCAAAATAGCGTTAGCTCTGAGCACCCTGATACTCATCAGCGGGTGAGCTCACGACAGCAATACCGCCACATCCGGCGCGACCGAGCCAGGTACATCAACCGAGCAAAGCGAGCCCCACCATCAGATGACCGACCAATGGGTCGGCCGATGGACCGGCGTAGAAGGGTTATTCCTGGAAATCAGCAAGGACGCGTCTGCGGGCCCGGGCCATTACCTGCTTCACATGCGCTACGGCCTGGATGCTGATCAAATCGGCACCTTCGAAGGGCAATCAACCGCCGATGGCATTCGCTTCAACCGCGGGGACGGCCCACAGCTGCTCCGTGCGGGCGACGGCGAAGCGACAGGCATGAAGTGGCTATTGGAAAAGGAAGATTGTCTGATCGTCAGAACAGGTGAAGGCTATTGCCGCGACTGATCTGCTCGACGGAAGTAGGTTTATTTCACCACTAAGTGCGCTAGCCAACAGACCAGATAACACTATCCACCTACTTTGATAAAGAGGCGAAGGACTGCCTCGAAAATAAGCTAGAGCGTGCGCCTCAGGGATGATGGCGCGACACGGATTGCGGATTCACAAAAGGAGTATTTACTGATGAACAGTATCGTCTACATTGTTGGTGCCGTCGTTATCGTCATAGCGATTCTTTCCTTTCTGGGCTTGCGGTAGCACGCGGCTAAGACATGTTTTTATAGAGACTTACCCAGAGCCTGCGATGATTGACCATTCGCAGGCTTTTGCGTATCGCACTGAGTTACCACAGGAAAGGGCTTCAGATGCTGCTTTATATGGCCAAGTCGGTATACATGCTACTCAACTTTTCGCCTATTCCTCACGCAATCTAGCGCTACACCATCGATTTAACGGCGTCAGGCCGCTGCGTCAGCCGAACGACCTTAGCCTTCACATCATCAAGCGCCTCCTGCTCACTAAACCCAACAGCAAGCCTAAGGGTTAACCCCTTCAAAATGCGTTAAAAATGGCTAGGCTGTGAGGAAGGCCATTGCAGATGGTCAACAACAATCACAATGATCCCTTATCGCAGGAGAACTTATGGCGCTTATTCAACGGCATCCTCTGCTAACGTCAGCGTTTATCAGCATCGGCCTAATTGCCTCTTCATCACTAATGGCTTGGGACGGCCTAGTCGAAAAGCAGACCTTCGAGCTAGAAAACTTCACCACCCAAGGGGGAGAAACCATCCCCGAAGTAAGCGTGGGTTGGGAGGCCTACGGCGAATTAAACGAGGCCCGCGATAACGCCATTCTGATTACCCATTTCTTCTCCGGCACCAGCCACGCCGCCGGCCGCTATGAGACCGAGGGCGAACCAACCGGCTACTGGGATGCGATCATCGGCCCCGGCAAACCGCTGGATACCGATGAGTACTACATCATTGCCTCGGATACGCTGGTCAACCTCAATGCCCATGACCCGAATGTCACCACCACCGGGCCTGCCTCAATCAACCCGGATACCGGCGAACCCTGGGGCATGGACTTCCCGGTGGTGACCATTCGTGACTTTGTCGAGGTGCAGCGCGAGTTGCTGGAAAGCCAGGGCATTGAATCGCTGCATGCGGTGATGGGTGCCTCGATGAGCGCGCTTCAAGCCTTTGAGTGGGCCAGTGCCTACCCAGACCGGGTCGAGCGGCTGATTCCCGTGATCGGCGGCGGGGTGGCCGACCCCTGGCTGCTGGCAACCCTGAGCGCCTGGGGCGCACCGATTCGCCTGGATGCCAACTGGAACGAAGGCGACTACTACGACGGCGAGCCGCCCACCGACGGGCTTAAAGAAGCGCTCAAACTGGTCACGCTCAATGCCAACCACTGGGAGTGGGCCAACGACACCTTTAACCGCGACTGGGCCGACGAAGGCCGCGACCCGGCCAAGGATATCAATGCCCGCTATGCGATAGAGCAAACCCTGGATGACATCGCCGCTGCACGCGCCGAAACCTCCGATGCCAACCACCTGCTGTATCTGGTGCAGGCCAACCAGGCCTTTATGACCGGCCACGGCGACTCGTTAGAGGAAGGGCTTGCCGCCATCGATGCGCCCACCTTGATGCTTTACAGCGAGAGTGACCTCGTCTTCGCCCCAGAAGGCGTGCGCCACACCGCCGAGCTGATTGAAGCAGACGGCACCGAAGTGACGCTTGAAACCCTGGAAGGCGACCGCGGCCACCTGAACGGCGTACTCTTCATCGACCAGGCCAGCGATACGCTGCGGGCGTTTTTGGAGTAATTGATTGAGCGCTGGCTTTGCGTCTTGAAGCCGGCGCTTAAGAAATTGCGATATGAACCAGCCTGATTGAGCGCAACTCAGGCCGGAGCCACTGAAACATTAGCGGCTAGCGTTTTCCTCGGCCACCTGACGAAGTGCATCGACAAGCACGTCGGCGGGCTGGGCACCAGAAATCAGGTAGCGCCCTTCGAGAATGAACCCTGGGACCGCGCTCACGCCTGCTTCCATAAATCGCTGTTCTGCCGCGCGAACTTCGTCCGCGTATTGATCGGACCGGGCAATAGCCTCGGCGGCGTCCCCGTCAAGCCCAACCTCGATGGCCTTCTCTCGCAGAACAGTGGGATCTGAAGGGTTTTTCGCCTCACCAAAGTAGGCATCGAACAGCGCCAACTGCAGGGGCGTCTCCAGGTTCTGCGTTGCGGCCCACGCAAGCACACGGTGGGCAGCGAACGTATTGTTCGCTCGACGCTCCTGGGCGCCACGAAAATTCAGCCCAAGCTCTTCGGCCACCGCCATAATCTCGTGCTGGGATTGCTCCATGCTGGCAGCATCCGTGCCGTACTTGCGGCATAAATGCTCCAGAATCGGCTCGCCCTCGGGCGGCATGTCCGGGTTGAGCTCGAAGGGCTGCCAGTGGAGTTCAACGTCGATCTCGCCATCTAGTATTTCCAACGCTTGCTCCAAGCGCCGGTAGCCGATCGCGCACCACGGGCAGGCGACATCGGACACCAGGTCGATTCTTACCTTTTGCATTTTGTTTACCCCTTCGACATATCCCAAAATTCGATCAAACTAAATAAAGCATTTTACGTGTATATAGGGCGTAACGGCAGTACTGATAAGGGAGACAGCCATGGCAAAAGTAGCGTTAGCGTTAAGCTTCCTATTACTTATCAGCGGTTGTGCTCATGATAGACATAACGAAACCTCCGACGTGACCGACTCAAGCACGTCAGCCGAACAAAGCGCGCCCCACCACCAGATGACCGACCAGTGGGTCGGCCGATGGACTAGCGTAGAAGGGTTATTCCTGGAAATCAGCAAGGACAAGTCGGCAGGCCCTGGCCATTATCTCCTTCACATGCGCTACGGCCTGGATGCCGATCAAATCGGCACTTTCGAAGTGCAAGCCACCGCCGAGGGCATTCGCTTCAACCTCGGGGATGGCCCACAGATGCTTCGTGCGGGCGACGGCGAAGCCACCGGTATGAAGTGGCTAATGGAAAAAGAAGACTGTCTGGTAGTGGCAACAGGTGAAGGCTATTGCCGCGACTGACTCGCCTGGCGCTCTTTCAATAAGGGCAACAAATCTGGCATCTCAATGCTCGACATCGCCCTCCTTTGGGTCACCTGCTCGGTGCAGGTGGCTTCATGCGCCAGCGCCCTACACACGTCGCAGCCCGACCAGCAATACCCATAACCTTTGAATACCCACAGACCCCACAAAAAGAACCAGCCCCATCGCTAAAGAGGCTCCACCTCGCCATAATAAATAAGGGTTGGCGCTTGAGTACTGTTGCGCAAAACTCTCGCCAAGAGAAACGACACCGGTGGCAATAAAGTAAATACCGATAAGCGCCGTTCCAACCGCCATCAAAGCGCGAACGCCAATCGACATGTTTGCCTCGTGCGGAACCAGCCAACCCGCCAGCTTCTCGCGTAGCAAAATAAGACCAACGCCAATCAGCGTGTAACTAAAAAAGTGCACCGCGTGGATCATTAAGACACTGGCTGGTATATCCCCCTGATCAGAAAACACCATAAATAACGATGAAACGACCTCAGGCAACTGACGTAACGTCATCCATAACCCCATTAACGCAACTAGGCTTGCGACCAACGGGCGTGTTTGCATCCTTGGCATAGATTCCTCTGTACGAAAAGCGTTGTAGAGTGAGTGGCGACGCGGAGTAAGGGCTATCAGCGTGACGCGCATCGTTATGCGCTGCTAAACATCCGGTCGTTGCCCAATACACAGCAGTGCCGTTGGCTCCAAGTCTGAGGGTAACCTCAGTGCTTGCTTCACCCTCAAATCATCAAACCCTGCCACTAGCACACAGCCAACTCCGAGAGCCGTGCTCAAAAGATGGATATTCTGCGCTAAAGCGCCAACTTCCATATACACATAGCGAGCACCACGCTCCCCCTGAGGTGGCTGACATTCAAAGTACCGAACCGCCTCCGCAAGTTTCGCTGTAACGCCGATGACGATAGCCGCATCCTTCAACCATGGTTGATCGCCGATACCTAGCTCTAACATGGTTTCTTCCGGCACACGATCACCGACAAGCTTCAGCGAATGGCTGTCATTCATATATTCATAAATACCAGGCTCAAGCCCTGATACTCGTTGCAACGCGATTCGTAGATGGAGCGGGTATACCCCTCCGGCCGATGGAGTGGTTCTTTTTTGGTCTGGACCAGTGCTTCCCTGAGCCGACCAAAGCAACTGGGACAAGACACCTAACGGTAAAGGCGCCTTTGAGTAATGCCTTATACTGCGACGAGCCTCAATACAGCCAACCAATGGTTCAGAGTTTTGCAATTCTGGTGCAGGTAACTCGAAGATCATGCATTGACTCCCTATGTATAACGTAGAGCAAAACGGCGGGGCGTCAGGGACTTCCGTCTACCACTTTAGAAAAGTGCCCCGACTTGCTCAGTGTGAATTCAAGAAAATCCCGCGCCAAATAAAGCGACCCCGAATAGACACGCTGGGCTTCTTTGCGGATATCCTCAATGGAAGGCAACGCATGGGGGTTGAGCTGGTAGCGGGGGCTGAAGTGCGTCAGCACCAGGTTGGGGAGCGCTACCGATTCGGCAAACTCAGCGACCTGCTTGGCGTAGCTGTGCCCCACGTCACCGGCCCTCTCGGCCATTGCTTCGGTGTAGGTAGCTTCATGCACCAGCACCTGCGCCCCCGCGCACGCCTCCGACAACAAGTCGGGCTGGTCATTGTCCCCAGCGACCACGACTTTCCTGGGTTTGTGTTTGGAGATAAGGAAGTCACGGCTTTTTAACCGCTCACCCGCGAACTCGATATCAACGCCCTGTTTCAACTGTCCCCACAACGGTCCTCTCGGAATCCCCTTTTTCGCCAGTTTATCCACATCCAGGGCAGACTCGACCTTTCGCTCCGTAAACCCGTAGGCATAAGACGGCGCCCGGTGTGAAAGCCTGAAGGTGGTAACCGCGATGCGCCCAAACTCGACGCTTGGCAGGTCATCGGAGCAGACAAATTCTACATCGAAGGGTAACGATAGCTGGGTGGCCTTGCAGGTGGCATCCAGCCAGGCCTTGATGCCCGCAGGCGCCACAATGGTCAGCGGCTCCGTCCGGCCGTTCATGGCCGCACTCGCCAGTAAGCCCGGCAGCCCATAGCAGTGGTCGCCGTGCACGTGGGTAATCAGGATGGCTTTCAGTGAATTCAGCGACAGTTTCGTGTGCAGGACCTGATGCTGGGTGCCCTCACCACAATCGATCAGGTACCAGCCCTTCCCCTTGCTCTCACGCAACGCGACCCCAGAGACGTTTCTTTGCTTGGTGGGCACACCGGCAGAGGTGCCGAGGAAGAGTATATTCATCGTTTGCTCGTGATCTCTTAAGTACACGCTTTGGGCACAAGATGAAGCCAGCCTGGTCGCTATGTTTGCGCTCTAGTAATCACCACGGTAAACAGACTGCCAACCTAAATAATTTCGTGTTGGCGGGCTAACCATGGGCTTTGATGGATTAACGTCCGAAGCAGCAAGCGCATGCTTGAATGCGCACTGACATGCGCATAAACTTAGACAACACATTGAATAGCCACTTGGAGGCTCCAATGGCCGAACTTTATAACGCAGCCGCGCCAAAAAAAGCGGCGAACCTCTCAGTCAATAGCGACCTGCTGCGTAAGACCCGTGAACTGAACATTAACTTGTCCGCTACCCTGGAGCGAGCCCTGAAAGAAGAACTCTCCAAACGCGAAGCAGCCCAATGGGTGGAAGAAAATCGCGCTGCGATCCAAAGCTACAACGATTTTGTCGAACAACATGGATGCTTCGGCGACGAATTCAGGGAATTTTGATGGCACAGTTCGACGTATACCCCAACCCAAGCAAAACCAGCCAAGCGCACTACCCATACCTTGTCGATATCCAGAGCAGCCTGCTGAGCGAACTGACAACTCGCATCGTCATCCCTTTGGGGAAACGCTCCGCATTGGGTGGCAACGCCATGCAAGGGCTCACGCCAGAAATCAGCTTTGCAGACCAAGAACTTCTACTGTTGACCCCGCAAATTTCCTCCGTTTCTGAAAAGCATCTCAAAAACCCGGTGGGCTCTCTATCGCATTTCAGAGACCAGATTGTTGGCGCCCTGGACATGGCCATCACGGGCATTTAACGCCCTGGTTAAGCGGCTTCGAAGTCCAGGGGATGGATCCCATCCAGATTGACCGTATTCCGAGCCACCCAAGGGTCATACCTATCTTGCATCGCCAACCAGCGCTCACCGATATTACCTTGTACTAGCCGCCAGACGCGCGCCCAAGGCGACGAACAATGCCCCAAGGCCACGATCCATCCATAAGCCAACTCGCCGATTTTGTCTCAAGAAAGCGCCTAACCTTGACCCCAGCATCACTAAAGGTGGTTCTATGCAAGCGGCGACAACAATGATCAGGCTTCCGTGCAACAGCAACTGAGCACTGGGCGGGCCAGCACCTTCCACAACGAACTGAGGCAAGAAAGCCAGGAAAAATATGGCCACTTTCGGGTTAAGGGCGGAAACCAGTGCTCCTTGCCAATAGATTGAATGCATTCGTTGATGGCTGACACCCTCACTGGCCACGAAAGCGTCACCACGCGATAAGAGCATTTTGATACCCAGCCATATCAAATAGACGGCGCCGACCCACTTAACAATAGAAAACGCCAGGGCAGACGCGGCAAGGATTGCCGAAAGCCCCACCGCCGCCATCACGACATGCAACGCTGCCCCTGTCCAGATGCCAAACATCGCAGCAAATCCGTGCTGACGTCCGTTACGCAACGTTTGCCCCAAAATAAAAGCGATATCAGGTCCTGGGGAAAGGTTTAGCAGGATCGCCGCACCAAGAAATGTCACCCAGTGAATTATTGTGTAATCAAACATTTTGACACTCCTATGTCCTTAGCTGTGGCAGACAGCGTGTAGAAACTACATAAAGGCCAACTCCGCCGCACTACTGATGACATCGACTGGAAGGCTTAACACCGGCTACTGGTCGCAACTGAGCGGCATACACCTTCATGGAAAGACTCCTGACAAATTGCTACCGCTTATCCTACGCCGAGACTGCTCCTCATGCGCCTGCCTTACGTTAACGATTAGCCGTTGAACTCATAAATAATAAGTCATGTGTAGATTCTGACTCGATAACAAGGAAGCCAAGACTTGAATACAAAGAACGAGCCGCATGGTTATCTAGATAGACGAGCAGCGTCACCGTCGACGCACCTGTTGATTGTCTCGCCTGTGCTATCAGCTTTTCACACAACAAGCGACCAGCGCCCTTTCCTCTTGCCTCAGGCGAAATAATAATCCTGCCGATATGAACCGCGCCATGCTTTCCGGGCCAGAACTGGCCAAAACCAACGCAGCGGTTATTGCTATCGGATAAACAATAACTTGAGCCTCCCTCAACGGCGAGCAGCTCAGGCAAATTGGCTGCAGCAAAGGGAAACGGCACGGATGGCCCCGCCCAGCGAGAGCAGGCTTTCTTATCACTGATCCAAGCCGCAATAGCCTTATAATCCGCTTTTTCTGGTGTTCGTAGAGTTGTTTGCATATGTCTAACGCCAGTAGTCATGGGCGCCACCGAAGCGCAGCGTAGTTGGAGTCCCGTTGACCAACTTGTTAAGAGGCGATCTGCTTGTACATGACATCGACGGTCACGCCCTTGTATTCGCATCGCTCCATATGATTCCAGCTGAGCTTCTCATAAAGTTTCGAGGCGAACTCGGTGCATAGATACCAGACATTAGCATTTGAGCGAGCTGCCTCAGCTTCGCACCGAGCAATCAATTCCGTTGCTATTCCCTGATGCCGGAAGCCCTCTTTTACATAAACTGCTGACAGCCAAGGGGATAAATCCGGTTTTGTGTCCATATCGTTCTGTACTAGCGCAGCCGAACCAACAAGCTGCCTTCCTGACATTGCAATAAAAATTGAAGGAATACCCTCTCGTCCTGCAGCATCAGAGATTGCTTCGGCTCGCCCTTGCAAAGTCAGCGACGGGTTCAAGTGCTTCCACTCCGCATGGTGAAGCTCCGCCAACTCAGCAATGAATTCCCTTTTATCTGCTAGAGGAACGATTTCCACAGTCTTTGCCTCTCAACGCAGAGCGCACCGATAGCCTTACAGAGCGGAGCGGCTTAAAAGCCATCCGCGTGACGCGACGGGTTATGTAGTTTTTAAGCCTGAGCAAAATCCAAAATTTCCTTCGCCAACTCCTCAGGCCTTTCTTCAATGACAAGGTGGCCCGCATCATCAATCACACGAAGAGCCGATCCCGGAATCATGCTATGGAGCTCTTCCCCACGCTCCAGAGGTATCCAGCTATCCTCCCGCCCCCAAAGAATCAAGGTAGGTGTCGTAATCGTAGGATAAAGAGACTGAACCTCGTCGGTATATTTGGAGTCTGCTTGAGCCATCTGACGATAGAAAGCCGTCTTACCTTGCTCGCCAGTCCACGGCGAAACGATTCCTTCTAGTGTTGCCTCATCAAGCGGCTTGAAGGCAGCCGTTTGCACATAGGTCCGAACCACAGCTTCGTGAATATAGTCTGGCAGCCCTGAAAAAGCGGCTTCATGCCTATTCACATGGCGGAAAAAAGGTGAGCCCCAAGGAGAGACTGCAACCGGGTCAATCAGAATAATCTTTTTAAAAGACCGCTCATTGAGAAGGTGAGCTCGGAGAGCTGTAGCGCCGCCAAAGTCGTGACCGACAACAATCGGATCATCCAATTCCCAATGGGTTAGCAACCCATCCAAAACCTCATTCTGCACGCCCAACGAAACATCGCCTTCCGTCGTACACGACTGACCATAGCCCAGCAAGTCAAAAAAGTAGACCGTGTACTCTTCGGACAGTTTTCGAATTAAATGTCGCAGATTGAACGATGACCAGGGCGTTCCGTGAACCAAAACCATTGGCGGGCCTTCGCCTAACCAGCCATAACGAACTTCGCGCCCTTGATAATCATAAGAATTTGAAAGCTCCCACCTGCTCATTGCTCGAACTCCTTTTGTAAATAACGCCCGCAAATCACCTACGCCAAGAAAGCAGAGCGAAGCGGCGCTTTTTGCGTTCGAGTGCATTGGCCTTGTTTGGCCAATCTTCATACCTGCTCATGAGTTTAATAACCTAGGGACGGCGGTCCTTCTGGATGTTGGGGGAGATCATCGGCAATCTCTAGCCACGGCTGCTTCGAAGATACCCAAAAATGCATATCTGGATTGAAAAGTGATGGATCTTCGAGACTTCCAGCCGTCAACCCAATAACTCCAGCAGAAGCGCGCCGGGAAAATATGCTTGAACCACAATGCGAGCAAGAACCTCGCTCCAGGGTTTCTGATGAGTAAAATGTGCTAACTGGGCCAATGATAGAAACATCTTCAATACGCATTAGTACGCGGGCGTTAAAAGCAGCTCCGATAGCTTTTTGACATTCTCTACAGTGACACACTCGCTGATTCAATGGATCAGCAGTCGTTTCGTAACGAACGGCTTTACATAGGCACCCGCCGCGAAATTTGATCATTTAGCTAGCCCCCCTTCGGTAACAGCCTAACGCCTGAATTAAGCAGCGCCTGGAAATGGCGTCGGCTTGAATGAATTGGAAGACGACAACGCCTGAGTTCTCAACGCGCACTTCCATTGGACTCTCTTAAGAGGTCTGCTGCCCGAGTTGTTGGGCAAGTCCGATGAGAATTCCTTCGGGACCCCGGATATAGCATAGTCGGTAGATGTTTTCGTAGTTGACGACTTCGTCGACCACTATCGCACCGAGTTTTCTTAGCCTGGTGAGAGTGTCGTCGATGTCCTCGACGGCAAACATCACGCGCATGTAACCCAGTGAGTTCACAGGGGCTGTGCGGTGGTCAGAGGCGATGGCCGGAGCGTCGAAGCGTGAAAGCTCAAGGCGGCTGTGACCATCCGGGGTGCGCATCATGGCTATCTCGACCCGCTGGCCCCGCACACCGGTGACGCGGCCAGCCCATTCGCCTTCGATGGGCATGCGCCCTTCAAGGGTAAGGCCAAGCTCGGTGAAGAACTCAACGGCGGCATCAATGTTTTCCACCACGATGCCGACGTTGTCCATACGCTTGACTGTCATGATGCCTCCTTGGCGTCCAACGCCTGAGCTCAGTTGCAAGCCGAAGCGCACCAGCGCTTTGGGCGGTCAACTGCAGCGATTTGTTAGGAGCCTATCTACAGCTTCCAAAATGAATGATATGCGTTCATCAATGTTACTACGCGGAACTTCCAATGTTTCGTACCCCCACTGCAGATACCACCTTCTCATACCTTCAAATACCCCAACAGCTTCCTCAAATGTTTGGTCACGCTCTGAATCGGTGCCATAAATCTCCTTCCATGGGGGCAGAAGGAAAACCACGCCGCTGTACGGGAAATCGTGAATGTATCGAGCAACTTCATCGTGTGTTACCGCATTCTCCGCATCGAGCATATACAACGCGTCTAAGACGCCTCGATCAAAGAACGTAGGGCGTTTATTGGCACCTATATTCCGATACTTTTCGATATCCGCACGGAGAACCTCATGAGCAAAAGAGACGGGGTCCGGCCGAGGCGACAGCCCCGTCGCTAACCGTTCCTTAATGATCTTCCGGGCAGACTCAGGTGCGAAACTATATCCACGCTCCGATAGAGAGTTAAGAAGTGTGGTTTTGCCGCCGCCTGGGCCACCGGTGACTACAAATCGATAGTTCATTTAATCCTTCCAATACGCACCGACCTGCATCCCACCGCCGACGACGGCAGTTGCCAGATTGCTGAATATCACGCTCTTTATCTCCCTGAACTTCCACGTCAGGGCAAAAGCAAACGTCAGCACCAGGTTGTGGGAAGCTTCACTGATTCGGCAAAAGTGGCGATTTGCCTGGCGTCGCTATGCCCTACGTCATTTCATTTCTTTACTACCAATTTCAGCGTCGAGACTTTGTATCTGCAAGACAATCTCGAGGAGCTTTTTCCCCGAAGTAGTTAAGGAATATTCCGTGCGGGGCGGGACCTCGGGATAACTATGTTTTTCGAGAAGCCCATAGGCAGTAAGTTTGCGAAGTCTCTCGGACAGGACTTTAGTGGATATACCCTGAATATGCCTCTCGAGTGCCCCAGGCCGGTTGATACCGCTTCCTACCGAGAGTAATACTGATACCGACCACTTGCAGCCGACTACATCTTCGAGCTTTCGGTACGTACTTGATGTGTGAGCGCTACTTTTTTTCTCTATATTTTTCATAAAATTACACCATAAAGTGCCTACCAAACCTCCTGGTTCCTGCTTTTTTCCTGTCGGATGAGCCACTACTTTTTAAGGGTGCGCACAACCCTAGCTTAACCAAAACCAGGAGCAAAATCATGACTGCAAAAGCTACCTTTTACCATGCCGGATGCCCAGTATGCGTGGCTGCTGAAGACAATCTGGCAAAGGCAATTGATCGGTCTCTCTACGAAGTAGAAGCTGTCCATCTTGGCAACGAAAAATCACGAATTGCCGAGGCCGAAACTGCTGGCGTTAAGTCGGTACCAGCGCTGGTTCTGGATGGTACGCCATTCCATATCAATTTCGGCGCAAACCTTTCCGACCTGAAATAGCGAGTGCAATACCTGCAGCGCCTCAGCTTCTAGTGGGGCGCTGCTCATAAAGAAAAGCATCTGTTTTACTTATGCTTATTAGCCATTGTTCGCATGCAAGTATTCAAGAACCTGCCCCATTAAACTGTTTATTGATAAGTAACGTTCTTGAGGAGCGGACAGAATCTCTGCTTCTGATTGGATGTATTCACCTTCAATGAGTTCATCTCTGCAATTCTCGACAATTGATTGTGCGGATGCCTGCGTGGTTTCCAAATGAAACTGCATCCCGATAACATTCCCACCCATTTGGAAGGCTTGGTTTACGCAGCCATTACTTTTCGCTAGTTGAACAGCGTCTTCTGGCAAGCTGAAGGTTTCACTGTGCCAATGAAACACTTCTACTTCCCTTGGAAACTGAAAAACTGAAGCGCTTTCAGATTCAACTGCTTGAACGGGGAACCAGCCAATTTCTTTTACTGAGTTTGGAAATACTTCGCCTCCCATTGCGTCAGCAATGAGCTGTGCACCCAAACAAATGCCAAGAACGGGCTTTTTAGATTCAATCGCGCTTCTTATGAATTCTTTTTCTTCTACCAGCCAAGGATATTCTTCTTCGTCCTTGACACTCATAGGCCCTCCCATGACAACGAGCAAATCCACATCCTCGATGTCAGGCAGCGCTCCAAAAGCGAAAAATTGAGTGCTGGTTATTTCGTAACCAGCACTTTTTAACCAGGCTTCGATACTGCCCAACCCTTCGAACTCTACGTGCTGTAAATAATGTGCTCGCATCTCGACTCCGGCTTTTTATAGCTAACGTCATCTCTCAGACACGGTTTATGGATACACCGCCGTCTACCAGCATCGCTGTGCCCGTAGTGAAGCTGGAAGCATCGGAAGCTAGATAGAGTGCAGACTGGGCTATCTCTTCTGGCTTCGCGATACGTTTGAGCGCGTGCAGGCTCGAGACAAACTCCTTCGCCTCGGGCGTATTCGCAAACTCCTGCGCCGCCGCTGTATCAGTTCCACCCGGCAATAACGCATTTACCCGGATGTTATGAGAGCCATACTCGGATGCGAGCACTTGGGTTAGTCCAATCAACCCTGCCTTACTGGCCGCGTATGCAGCCATCCCAGGCATACCCGTTGTATAGCCAACAAAAGTAGAGGTGAAGACCAAAGACCCTCCGCCGCCTGACAACATGGCAGGTAGTTGATACTTTGCAGCCAAGAAGGCACTGGTCAGATTCGTAGCGATAACCTGATTCCAGTCTGCCAAAGACATATCGGGAACCGGCCCCATGGCGCCCAATATGCCAGCATTATTGAAGGCGACATCAAGGCGACCAAATTTGTCCAAAGTCTGCTCGACCAACGTTTGGGCAAATGCCTCGTCACTAACATCACCCGCTATCGCCAACGCTTGCCCGCCTTCCTCAGTGATGAGATTAGCCAAAGCTTGAAGTTTGGGCTCTCTGCGTGCTGCCAACACCACAGAAGCCCCTTCTTTGGCGAAAAGGCGGGCAGTCTCGCGACCAATACCTGCACTTGCTCCCGTAACAATAACGACTTTATTCTTGAGTGTAGTCATGTGTTCGACCTCTTTCTCTCTGTTCTAAATGATTGGTATCTAACCGGAACAGAGGCAATTCTAAGAGGCCCCTCACAGACTGCCGACCCGTATCTTGCTATGTTTATGTTGCATTGACGTTATAAAGCCGCATTAAAGCGCCTTTTTTGGGGAAAGCATCCCAACATCTTTTCTACTAATCACCCCCGAAGCCGCTAATCCAAGCAAGCGTCGAAACTTCGGACATTCCATATGACTTGGGGCAGAACAAACGGCGGCATGCCGGAGACCGTCTCGTACCGCTATCAGGCTTTTGATAGTTTTATCAAGTTCATCTGCTTTGTTCACCAGTAACTCTCTGTCAATATTAGGGTCTCCTTTAGATCCTATCATGCTGCCAATTTCATCTAGAGAAAATCCTGCTGCACGTCCCAGCGCAATCAGTGCCAGCCGCTCCAATATATTGTCATTGAAAACTCGGCGTAACCCTTGCCTTCCGAGAGAGCTGATTAACCCTTTCTTCTCATAAAAGCGCAACGTTGAGGCTGGAACACCCGAACGTCTGGCTACTTCAGCGATATCCATAATTACTCCTTGACCTCAAGTCGACTTTAAGTCGTAGGCTACCCCCAGTTAGAAATCAAGGCGACAAAGGAGGGGCTATGAACCACGTACTATTCATATTAATAATCGGGATTGGAGCTACTGCAGTGATGGACGTGTGGAGCATCGTACGAAAGCCATTGCTCGGTGTCCCTCTCCCGAACTACGGGATGGTGGGACGCTGGATAGCCCACATGGCACACGGACAGTTTCATCATGACAATATTGCCGCATCCAGCCCCAAACACGGAGAACGCATTATAGGGTGGACAGCTCATTATCTGATAGGCATCGCGTTCGCTGCCTTATTAATCGGTATCTGGGGAGAGTCATGGATTCAGAGCCCAACGATTGGCCCCGCACTCGCAATTGGCATAGGCACCATCGCAGCCCCCTTTCTGCTGATGCAACCGGGAATGGGTGCCGGAGTTGCCGCATCCCGAACGCCGCATCCTGCCTCTGCCAGACTGCAGAGCCTCATAACACATACAGCGTTTGGCCTCGGCTTATATGCATCTGGCTGGGCAATACAGCTTTTCAACTGAATGTAATTCATCGCCGCCGCAGCCTTCTTTCAGAATGATGGCGGAAATCATCGCGGCGAACAGCACGCTGGTTTCTCGCAACGCCACCCCTGCGACGTTTCTGCTTTTGGTGGGTACACCGGCGGAGGTGCCGGGGAAGAGTAAGTTCATAGCTTGGTTGTGATCCCTCTAGAATCCAGGACACCGGCTGTCAGCATATGGATTTTCAATACGTTCGGCTTTTGGGCCTTTTACGACAGGAGGGTTAGCGACCACAGACGCTTTCGTTAAGCGGCTTCAAAATCCAAAGGGTGAAGATCGTCCAAATTAATTGTGCCGCATCTGCTTAAATTGCTATCGCTCACCCTCAAGGCCATGCCATACCCGGAGAATAATGATGGCACTAGCATGAATTGAATATCGAACGACGTATTTTCCGAAAACCATATCTCGAATAGAGTCAGGCACCGGTGCCATTTCAACAGGCGTGCCCATGTTGGGGAAGTCTGAAAGTAATTCGATTTTGCCAACCAGTTCTGAAGCAATCCTGGCTGCCGCCGCCGGGTTATGAACCGCAATAAACTCCCGGAGACGTATCAAATCATCAATGGCTTCGTCCGTGTAAACCAGTTTCACTTACCTGACCCCGGCGCATCCTGCTCGTTTTCGGTCCCCCAGCTCTTGAGCCAGCTGTGAACCTCGCTGGCATCAACAACCTTGCCCTGAGCAGCAGACTCCATTGCCTCTAATGTTTGATTCCACCGCTCTTGCTCAAGCTGCTGCTTTTCTATGTATTCCGACAATGCCTGGTTGATGACCCAGCCTTTGCTCCGGTGCAGCCTGCCAGCGATTGCTTCCAGGTGCTGTTCAACGTCTGCTTGAAGGCGAACTGTGGTGACACTCATGACGGTACCCTCGAATTTTGCGACTACAATGTATTACAGCATAGTCGATGGAGGTTCAGCAAAAAATTAAAGCCCTAGGTTCAGCGGCGCAGTCCTCCGACCGCATGGACTGAAACGTATTGCTAGTCGCATAGCGCATCGTCTATTAGATCCCACCGTCCTTCGTATTGAGAAATATTCCAGAAATAGGGTGCAGCACCCTCTTGGACTGCTACTGCACGAACTGAGCTATCTTTTCTTTGCTGACCCTTCTTCCCAGGAGTAGACAGCCACGTTCGGTGCCGTTCGGCTACGTTAAGGGCCATTTCATTACAGGGAACTATGTAATACCTGAATGGATCTGGGGAACCGGGTGTCGGTATTCCAGCAATTATCCAGAAGAACCGCGAGCCATACACGCGTTCGGCCTTCTTTCCCACGCTGCATGTCTTGTTACCAGGTACGAAAGTTTTCACTTGAATATGAACGAACTTTGTACCGTCCCTGTTGCTACAGAGCACATCAGTATTCGGAGTGTTTCCAAGAGTTACTACTGCAGCATACCCTCGGCGACACAGCTCACCTGCCACAAAGAACTGACTCGAATTACCTCTGTGACTTTTGTCTCTAGCGGTTGAGCTCATCTATACCTCGTAGTGACTAACGCCGCCAACACGCGCAGCTTTGTATTGAAAGCGAAGCCGCAACGAAAAAGCTGTCGCTGTGCTTGGCCTTGTTAAGCAAAGTAGGTTTTGGCGCTGTGACGGGACCAACCACCACGCCCCGGCTTACCCGGTATACCCGAAAACCCCGGTCTGCCAGGCGTACCCGAAAAGCCCGGCATGCTAGGCGTTCCACCGCCCCCCGGGACACTGGGCAAACTCCCTGTACGAGTGCGGGTAAATGCAAGAGCACTATTGTCGCTATCGTAGATCACGCCGCCTTCAAACCAGCCGACATGATTACCGTTCAATGAATAGACATTGCTGTCATTTATCCAGCCGACGACTTGCCCTCTACTATCGCGCACTTTATTTCCATCGAGGATGAGGCCTGCTGTGCCTCGGCCATCGAACATCCACTCTGCCATTTAATTCTCCATATCTGCTTAACGCTAGCGGCAGGGGCGCGACGTCAGGAGCGTCCCTTGGTCGCACTTGTTAAATTTCTCAAGCCGGGCTCTTGAGATCTTCAACTAGTTGATCTGATGACTTTTTTTCCAAGGACTTTCTTTTGATTTTAAGCTGTTCAAGCAAATAGTGATTCGCCAAATCGAATTCAGCGAAAATCGTACCCCATGTCTTAACATAGCCCTTGATGCGATCATTTTTTGTACTAAAAACTAATCCGGGCTCATTCTTCGCTTCTGCGGTTTCTAGAGCCGAATTAATATCAAAATCTCTTTCGGATATCTTTCTACCAACCAAAATGATTTCAAAGCGCATCTTCTCCATAGAGAAGCCCGCATGCTCAGATATAATCCTTGCATAATCCTTTATTTGCTTGAGATGCTTTTCATTTAAGGCAATTGCAGGCTTCTTGATTTCGATGATAGTACATTGGTAATAGGATTCGCCTCTAGAATTGAAATTCAACTTCTTTCTAGCCAAAAAGAGATCCACTTGCCGTCTGACACCATCTATGCTTAGGCCGGCGTCTAAGTCCGCAGGTTCAAAATCATTTTCATCTACTGTTTCTATGCCCTTAACAGACTCTCTCAAGTTCAATGCAACTCTTTGAAAATCGTCTTCTTCAGCACCAAGAATTGTATACTGATTACCGAAAAGCCACGTATTGCTTTCTATAACCCCTTGGAGATCAGGTGTTTCAAGGACTTTCTTGTAATGCTTTACCATTATTTCGCGCAATTTATGCACCGCAAAATCTCGCTTCTGCAATATTTCAATTGTGCTTATTATATTTTCGAGCGAAGAATTATTAATTTGATCTGACAGCACTTCGATTTGGCTTTCGCTTAGGTCAAGTATTTCTCCAATGACATCAAAAATGGTATCATTTTCGTTCGACACAAGAATTTTATCAATTACCTGAATCCGTGAGACCGGCCCCCGGAAGCACTTCTAACCCACTGACCTGCATGGCAATATAGCCATTATCGCCATTCACCCAGACAGTGCCATGCCCAACATAAAGTTCCGCGCCAGTCGCCGCACCCTCACCAGCCACGCCGGGCTGTCCATCATCGGGCAATGCTTCGAGATCGCTGGCGTCGACAGCATCGACAGCCGCTTCCCCACCACGCTGGGCATGCGCACCAGTGACGYGATCAAGAGCTACCTGGGCCTGCTGY
>NZ_NBYR01000040.1:0-7882 GCF_002119345.1 Halomonas sp. CSM-2
CAGAAAACACATGGGGGTAGGGGGAAATGCGCCTTGAGCTCAGGAAATTGATCAATATATAGCCAACTTCCAGCTCTGGGCGGCATCATCGCCACCAAACCTGGCATTTGGGTGCTGCTGACCAACCCGATGCAACATCCGGGCTAGAGCTTAGCACCACCAGGGTATGGAAACCGGGAATGGATGCGCCACCTGAACATAACGAGTGTTAGGTGAGTCCCGCGATAAAAAAATAACGTATCGATTGCTATCGGTGATTGCGGTGGTTTTGCTGCAGTCGCTGTCTCATATTCCATGAGGGGACCACAGATGAAAAAACTCAGCTACACCAACGGGCTTTACCAACGGTTTGGCTTGGCACGTATCATTCAGGCGGCCGCTTTCGGCACCAGCCTGACACTCCTTCCGCTCGGTCAGGCGATGGCACAATCGCTTCCATCCGATATGGCCATTCCGGGTTCATCCAATCTGCAAGAGACTGTCCAGCAGGCGATCACCCAGAATCCCGAAGTCAACGCGGCGTTCCGCGCCTTCAATGCGGCGGGTTACGACCGGGATGAGGCCTGGGGCGGTTACCTGCCAAGCGTGGATGCCACTGCTGGCGTAGGCCGCGAGTCCGTCGAAGGTGATGGCCGCGGTAGTTATGACACTGATTACGTGCAGCTCGAGTTGACCCAAATGGTCTACGACGGTTTTGCGACGGCCGGACGGGTAGAGCAACTGGACCGGGCAGAACTGGTACGTTACTACGAGCTATTGGGCGCCAGTGAAAACGTCGCTCTGGAAGCGACCAGGGCTTACGCTGATGTGCTGCGCTATCGTGAGCTGGTGCGCCTGGCTCAGGATAATTACCGCCAGCACATGCGGGTCTACGATCAGATCGAAGAGCGTGCGCTGTCCGGCGCAGGCCGCGGTGTTGATCTTGAGCAGATTACCGGTCGTGTCGCGCTGGCCGAATCCAACCTGCTGACCGAAGCCTCAAATCTGCATGATGTCTCGGCGCGCTATAACCGCATCGTCGGCGACCTGCCGGTAGAAAACCTGGCCCCCACGCCGGCATTAGAAGACGAGCTACCCAGCTCGGTGCAAGAGGCGGTCAACCTTGCCTTTGAAGGCAACCCCGACTTCCATGCCGCCATTGAAGACATTGCGGCGTCGCGGGCGGAGCAGGACATTGCAGAAGCTGGCTTTCATCCGCGGTTGGATATCGTAGGACGCACCGGCAGCAACAACGATGATTCTGCGGCAATCGGTCGTCGTGACCAGAGCAGCATCGAGCTGGTAGCCAGCATGAACCTTTATCGGGGTGGCTCGGATCTGGCCTCATTCCGGGCAGCGAGTGAACGCATCGAGGAAGCCGTTGAAAATCGCGAGCTGGCTTGCCGCAACGTTCGTCAAACGACCCAGATCGCCTATGGGGACACCCAGCGGTTGCGCGAGCAGATGCAGTACCTGAATCAGCATCGCCAATCCATTGACCGGGTTCGCGGCGCTTATCAGCAGCAGTTCGATATCGGCGAGCGCACCCTGCTCGACGTGTTGGACAGCGAAAACGAGTTCTTCGAAGCCAGCCGAGCCTACGTGAACGCTCAGTATGATGTTGCCATTGCCGACGCCGAGACGCTGGCTTCAATGGGGCACCTGATGCGCACCCTGGATGTATCACGCGCCGACATGCCGAGCCTTTCAGACCTGGATAGCGATGGCGTCCAGATTGACGCCGAGGCTATCTGCCCGACTCAAGCGCCTGCCAACTATACGCTGGAGGATCTGGTAGGTAGTACCGGTAATGATCCGTCTTCGGGTGTCAGTACAGTGCGCTCGTTTGATGGGGATCGCGCCATTGATTCGCTTTCGGTCGCTGACGTTTCGGGCAATCCCTCGGAGCGTCCTTCAGCGTTCACGGACGAGATCGTTGACACCACCCCTGCGAATGCAAGCTCATTTCTTCAGGTAGCGGCCCTCAGCAGCCAGTCATCGGCCGCTGAGCTGCAAAGAGAACTTGAAGGTCAGTTGAACATGCCAACTCGCGTGGTTGACGGTGGTGGTCTTTACCGTGTTCAGGTAGGCACCACTCCTGATGCAGTATCAGGCTTTCGCCGCCAGTTGAGCGATATGGGGTATGATGAAGCGTTTCCTGTCAGCAGTTAAGGAAGAGGATGGCGCTGTAGGTTGTTTCGCGTTCTTTAAATTTTCGTTACACAAGAACGCGAGACAGCATCGCTGGGCGCACTAATCTAAGCAGGTCGCATTTATGATTTGGGGTATGTGTGTCTAACGAAAAAGACGTAGCATCAGACGAACCATCTACTCGAACCGATACAGATGAGCTTCTTGAATGCTTGATCGCTGTGGCATCCATTCATCACCACGATGCCACACGAGAAGCGCTGACTGCCGGTCTCCCGCTAGAGGAAGGCAGGCTGACGCCCGGCGTGTTGGGGCGTGCAGCGGCGCGCGCTGACCTGACGGCTCGGCTGGTCAAATCACGCCTGTCGCAGTTGAACCCCGCCCTGTTTCCAGCGATTCTGCTCTTGGAATCGGGGCGCGCCTGTGTGCTGCTCAACCTGGACATTAAAAATGGCCAGGCGGAAGTCATTTTCCCCGAGCTGGGTGAGGCAAGCTCCATTGTCAGCCTGGTCGGCCTTCAGGACGCCTACAGCGGCCAGGCGGCCTATGTCAGGCCCAAGTTCCGCTTTGATGCGCGTGGCCCCGAGGTCAAGAAGCAGCGCTCGCGGCACTGGTTCTGGGGCGTTATCCGCGAAAACCGCAAGCTTTACCGCGATGTATTGATCGGCTCGGCGGTGATCAACCTGTTTGCCGTGGCCATGCCCCTGTTCGTGATGAACGTTTACGACCGGGTAGTCCCCAACGCGGCCACCGAGACGCTCTGGGTGCTGGCCGTCGGCATCTTTATCGTGCTGTGTTTCGATCTGGCGCTACGCCTGATGCGCAATGCCTTTGTCGACCTGGCCGCCAGCCGTGCCGATGTGAAACTGACCTCCAGCATCATGTCACGGGTGCTCGGCATGAGCATGGAGTCCAAGCCAGCGTCAACAGGCTCCTTTACCGCCACGCTGCAATCCTTTGAATCCGTGCGGGCGTTTATCGGCTCTGCCACCATCGTGGCGCTCGTGGATCTGCCTTTTGTCATTCTGTTTGCCTCGATTATCGCGCTGATTGGGGTGCCGCTGGTGATTCCCATCGTGGTCGGCGCGGTGTTCGTTTTCCTTTATGCACTGGCCGCGCAGAGTAAGCTGCACGAGCTCTCTGAAACCACCTGGCGCATCGGCGCCCAGCGCAATGCCACCCTGGTGGAGTCCGTCGGCAACCTGGAAACCGTCAAGGCGCTGCGCAGCGAAAGCCGTTTACAGGGCATGTGGGAACGGGCGTCGGCGTTTCTTTCCCGTACGGCGGCCCAGTTGCGCCTGGTCAGCTCGTCCGTCACCAGTGTGGCGCTATGGACACAGCATACGGTGGCGGTGGCGATCATCATTATCGGTGTCTACATGATCATCGAAGGTGATTTGACCCAGGGCGGGCTGATCGCCGCTTACCTGCTATCTTCCCGGGCAATGGCGCCAATCAGTCAGGCGGCGGGGTTGATGGCCCAATACCACCAGTCATCCACGGCGCTCGAGTCACTCAACGAGGTGATGGACAAGCCCACCGAGCGCGTTGAGGGCAAGGCCTATATCAACCGCCCCGTGGTGCACGGCGATATCAAATTCGACGGCGTCAGCCTGAGCTACCCGGAGGCAGAGCGTAGCGCGCTCAACGACGTGAGCTTCCGGCTCAAGCCGGGTGAGAAGGTCGCCCTGATCGGTCGTATCGGTTCGGGCAAATCAACCCTCAGCAAGCTGTTGCTGGCGCTTTACCAGCCCACTGGCGGTGCCATCTTCCTGGATGATGTCGACATACGCCAGTTCGACCCCATGCAACTGCGGCGGCACATCGGCTACGTGCCCCAGGATATCGCGCTGTTTTTCGGTACCCTGCGCGAGAACATCGTCGCCGGAGCAGGCAGCGAGAGCGTTGATGACGAGGCACTGCTCGAGGCTGTCCGATTGAGCGGCCTTGAGTCACTGGTCAAGTCACATCCTCACGGGCTTGATCTGCCGGTCGGCGAGGGCGGCAATATGCTCTCCGGTGGTCAGCGTCAATCGGTCGCCATTGCGCGTGCGCTGGTGAACAGTCCGAGCGTGCTGCTGCTCGACGAACCCACCAGCGCGATGGACCACGCCAGCGAAGAGGTGCTGAAGAAAAACCTGACGCGTTTCAGTCAAGAAAAAACCATGGTGATCGTTACCCACCGCACCTCGCTGCTCTCGCTTGTCGACCGCATTATCGTGATGGACGCGGGCAAAGTGGTTGCCGATGGCCCGCGCGAGCAAGTCGTCGAAGCCTTGCGTAAAGGCCAGGTCGGGAGGGCGAGCTAATGGCGAAAAAGCGTAAATCCGCCGAACAGCAGGGCTTTGAAGCGCTGGGCCGGTTCAGTGAGAAGGGCGGCAAACCTTTTCGCCCGTTCATGGACCGGTTGTTTTCCAAGCGTGTCACGTCAGCCCATATAAATCGGGACTGGGCCAGTGATGCCGACTGGGCGCGCATGCAACAGGACCCCCTCCGCGCACGAGGATTTCTTTACGGCATCGTGCTGGCCATCATCGCGCTGCTTGTCTGGGCTTCTTTTGCGGAAATTGACGAAGTCACCCGTGGCCAGGGCCGCGTCATTCCCGCCCAGCAGCTGCAGCGCGTCCAGTCATTTGACGGCGGCGTGGTCGAGGAAATCCTCGTCCAGGAAGGCGAGATGGTCGAAGCGGGCGAGGTCATCATGCGCATCGACCCCACTCGCTTTGTCTCCGATTTTCGTGAGAACCGGGTGCAGGCCCAGGCGCTAAAAGCCCGAGCCGAGCGGCTGCGTGCCCTGGTGACGGACACTGACTTCTCGCCAGGCGAGGAGTTGCTGGAAAAAGCGCCGCTTGCCGTTTCGCAAGAGCGTGAAGCCTATCAAAGTAGCCTATACGAACTACGCCAGCAGGAAGCCGTTATTCGCGACCGCATCCGCCAACGTGAAGCCGAACTGCGCGAGGCAAAACTACGGCGCGACACCGCCAGCCGGGAGTTGCAAATGGCCAGTGAGGAGCTTCAGCTCACGCGGCCTCTGCTATCCTCCGGCGCCGTATCGGAAGTCGAAGTGCTGCGTCTGGAGCGCGAAGTTTCCCGTAACCGCGGCGAGCGCGATCAGGCCAATGCCGCCATTGAGCGGCTCGAAGCCGCCGTTGAGGAAAGTGAGTCGCAGTTGCGTGAACTGGGCGCTGAACGGCGTAGCCAGTGGCGCAACGACCTCTCCGATACGCTGAGTGAAATTGCCGCGTTGGATGAAGGCAGTTCGGGCCTGGAGAATCGCGTGCAGCTTGCCGATATTCGCTCGCCGGTGAAAGGGGTCGTGCAAACCCTGCACATCACGACCATCGGTGGCGTTGCTCAAGCCGGGCAGGAAGTCGTCGATATTATTCCTACCGATGACCGGCTATTGGTTGAAGCGCGCATTGCACCCCAGGATATCGCTTTCCTCACCCCTGGGCAGGAGGCAACCGTCAAGCTGACGGCCTACGACTATTCCCAGTATGGCGGTTTAAAGGCCGAACTCGAAAACATCAGTGCTGACACGATTACCGATGACGATGACGATGACAACACCTTTTATCGCGTAAAGGTACGTACCGAACAGGGTGAGATCAATAACGAAGACATGGACATCATTCCCGGCATGACGGCCCAGGTGGATATCATGACCGGCAAGCGTACGGTGATGGAGTTTCTCCTGAAACCTGTCCTGCGTGCGTGGAATAATTCATTAGGGGAACGCTGATGAACCACCTTTTTGTCACACAAGACCAGGCGTTGATGCCCCGCTGGCAAGCCGCCTTTGCCGAGGCTGAGTGCGTTACTGTTGAGCAGGCCGAGGCGCGGGCGGATGCTGACACCCTGGTGTGGTTATTAAAAGAAGAGCATGGCAATGAAGAGTCTTCTCTCGTGCGCCGCCTGTCTCAGCGTGCCACCGTTGTGGTGCTGTCGATGATGCCGGAAAACGGCGCGGCGATGGAGGCGCTTCAACAAGGCGCAAGAGGCTACGCCCACGCGCTGAGCCCCGCCGATTCGCTAAAGCAAATCGCCACGGTGGTAATGAACCAGGGGATCTGGGTACCGGCCGAACTGATGGCGCAAGTCATGGGCAGCACCTGGCGGCTACTCAAGGGCGACGAACAGGTTCAATCATCGGTGTTGGAAGTACTGACTCAACGTGAGCGCGAAGTAGCGTTGGCAGTGGCCAAGGGAGCCAGCAATAAAGTCGTGGCCCGAGAACTCGATATAACGGAAAGAACCGTCAAAGCTCACTTGACCGCTATCTTTGCCAAGCTCGATATCCATGACCGGTTACAACTGATTATCAAGCTGACCGGGAAAGGCGCATCAGCAAAGGCAAACGAGGTCCTCAGTTACTCCACCTCAAAGTAGTCAGCCAGTAGCAAGCGGCTATAACCTCTTTGGCGGATAGCAACCTGTCAGCCTTGACGCCCAGCTATCTAGCCCTTTTCTATACCGCTGGGGCGATTTAAAGCCCCCAGTACGTATGAAGTACCTACCGAAATAGCACCCCATCCTGTACCACGGTCCAATACTAAGCTTTCCCAGTCTGGCCTAGTGTGACTATCAATATAAAACCTTATTTCTGTTGTTAGAGGATGACTCCTATGAGCATTGCAACCGTTGTTACCATTACTGGTCAGGCCTGGGCACGCGATCCTGACGGTAACCTGCGCGAACTGGCTGTTGGTGATGTTCTTCAGGAAGGTGAAACGCTCGTCACCTCTACCAATGGCAGTGTGCAACTTGATTTTGACGACGGTCTGCCTCCGACGCTGATCGGCGGCAACGAAGAAGTCGCGATCACCAATGACGTGGATGCCGAGAATGCGCCCACCGAAGAAGAAACCGTCGCCCAGGACGGAGAGGTAGAAGCGCTCCTCTCCGCACTGGAAGAAGAAGACGGCGACATCCTTGAACTCCTTGAAGCAACCGCCGCAGGCGGTGGTGCTGCCGGTGGTGGCGGCGGCGGTGGCGCCGACTTCGTCCAGCTCGCGCGCATCGAAGAGTCTGTTCAAGGACTTCAATATGATTACGCCGTTGGTGCTGATGAAGGCCCTGAGACGGTTGAATTTGCAGAGGCGCCTGCTGACGCTGATGATCCTACTGTCGTTGATGATGAGGTTGAAGGTAACCCGACGGCGGGTTCGACAACAATCACGCTTGATGAAAGCCAACTGGTGTTCGGAGAACAATCTCAATTCAACAGCGTAACGGCCAGCGGTAGCATCGAATTCAGCTTTGGGCCTCTGGGCGCAGGCAGTATCGGCTTTGCCGGGATGGACGGGCAGACAATAAGCATTGGTCAAGAAAGCTTTAACCTGGACTGGGATGCCGCTAGCAACACACTCACGGCTTCCAATGAGCGTGTGCAAAACAGCAACCCTGACGCGCCGTTCCTGTTTCAAATCCAAATTGATCCTCAAACCGGTGATTTCACCCTCACCCTGGCTAATAATCTGCTGCATGAAGTAGGTACCGAAGAGGCCCTCGCAAGCCTCGTCTATACCGTTACGGATGCAGGTGGTAATACCGCCTCTAACAGCCTTGGCATCACTATTGTGGACGATGGGCCAAGTGTTGAGTTGGAAGACGTCGACCTGAGCGAGGTCAGCCTCGAAACCCAAGACAGCCAGACAATCGACGGTGGCACCGCCACCGCCACCGGCAGTGTGGCCGCGGCGTTCGACGCCGCCGTCACCGCCCAATACGGCGCCGACGGTGAAGGCAGCAC
>NZ_NBYR01000022.1:0-61569 GCF_002119345.1 Halomonas sp. CSM-2
GGCGTGCTGCTGATCAACCAGGGCCTGCCACTGTTCCGGCGTACGGTGCTTTTTCATGGGGGTAACCTCGTGTTGGAAAATATGAGGTTACTGTAGGGCGATTTTCAGCGGGGTGGCAGGACGTCCTGGAATGAACGCTTACGCCGGGTGGGTACCATTGGCGCAGGCGCCAGCCACTATTTGCCGTGGAAAACGGTGGCCAGCGCCGATAACCCGCACCAGCGCGAAGCAGAGGTGGCCGAGGCGCTCGGTGTGACGGTGCTCTCGCCCCAGCAGCGCACCGTGGCGGGGATGCTGGCCCCTCGAAACCTGCTGGATATCGTGCGCCACTTCACGCTGTTCATGAGCAGTGGCGGGCAGACCCTCAAGCGGGTGTGCCGCTATCAGCAGTATCGCGGCGTGGTAAAGGCGGTCGACCGACTCAAGCACGGCAAAACGCGAACCGAGGACGGCGAGCACGACCGGCGCGGCGGCATCATCTGGCACACCCAGGGCTCGGGCAAGTCGCTGACGATGATGTTTCTGGTGCGCCGCATGCGCACCGACCCGGCGCTGCGCCGCTTCAAGATCGTCATCGTCACCGACCGTACCGACCTGCAAAAGCAGCTCGCCGCCACCGCCGCGCTGAGCGGCGATCTGGTCCATGTGGCCAACAACGCCGCCACGCTGAAGAAGATTCTGCGTCAGGAAGGGCCGGGGCTGGTGTTCGCGATGATCCAGAAATACCGCGACGCCGAGGGCAAGGCCAATGCCAGCGACTTCGAGCAGCTCAACACCAGCCAGGACATTCTGGTGATGGTGGATGAAGCCCACCGCACCCAGGCGGGCGACCTGCACGCCAACCTGCAGGCAGGCTTGCCCAACTGCGCGCGCATCGGCTTTACCGGCACGCCGATCATCATGGGCGAGAAGAAACGCACCCACGAGATCTTCGGCGAGTTCATCGACAAGTACACCATCCGTGAATCCGAGGCGGATGGCGCCACCGTGCCGGTGCTTTACGAAGGGCGCACGGCCCAGGGCGCGGTGAAGGATGGCAGCAGCCTCGACGAGCTGTTCGAGGATTTCTTTGCCGAGCGCAGCGACGACGAGCTGGAAGCAATCAAGCAGAAGTACGCCACCAAAGGCAACGTGCTGGAGGCACAGCAGCTCATCGAAGAGAAGGCGCGTGACATGCTGCGCCACTACGTCACCCACATTCTGCCCAACGGCTTCAAGGCGCAGGTGGTGGGCTACAGCCGCCTGGCGGCGGTGCGCTACAAAACGGCATTCGAAGAGGCGCGGGACGAGCTGTTGCAGGCCGCCGACGGGCTCAGCCCGGAGATGAAAGCGCTGAACGACGAGGCGCTGGCACGCAAGTCGCCCAAACTGCAGGCGCTGGTGCAGGCGGGGCGCTACCGCGAGCTGCTGGCGCGGCTGGAGTTCGCGACGATCGTCTCCGGTAGCAATAACGACGGCAGCGAATGGCAAGAGCACACCGACCGCGCCCGTCAGGACGAGGCCATCGCGCGCTTCAAGAAACCCTTGCTACCTAAGGAAGGGCAGACGGCCAATACTGATCCGCTGGCGTTTCTGATCGTCAAATCGATGCTGCTGACCGGCTTCGATGCGCCCATCGAGGGCGTGATGTATCTCGACCGCTCGATTCGCGAAGCCGAGCTGTTGCAGACCATCGCCCGCGTCAACCGTACCGGCTTCGGTAAATCGGTGGGCATCGTGGTGGATTATTTCGGCGTTGCTAATCACCTCAAGGCAGCGCTGGCGGCCTACAGCGATGAGGATGTCGATGGTGCGCTGCGCAGTCTGAAGGATGAGATCCCGGCGCTGCGCGACCGCCACCTACGGGCGGTGGATGTGCTGCGTGCGCGCGGTATCGAGGATCTGAACGATATCGAAAATTGCGTCCAGGCGCTGGACAGCGAGCGGATGCGCCAGGAGTTCGGCGTCAAGGTCAAGGCTTTCATGCAGAGCCTCGACACCGTGCTGCCGCGCCCGGAGGCGCTGCCGTTCACCCAGGATGCCAAGGCGCTGGCGATGATCTACGCCCAGGCGCGTCGGCGGTATCGGGATAGCACGGTGCTGGGCAAGGATGTCGGCGCCAAGGTGCGTCGGCTGATCGACGAGCATGTGATCTCGCTGGGCGTTGACCCGAAAATCGCGCCGGTATCCCTGACCGATGCGCAGTTCGGGCAGCAACTCAATCAGGTACGCGAGCAGGCCGCTCACTACGGCGTCGACCGCGCCGAGGATGGCGACAAAGCGAAGAAAGCCGTGGCGTCGGAAATGGAGCATGCCATTCGCAGCCACGTCACCGGAAAGCTGGACGAAGACCCGGTCTACTATTCCAAGTTGAGCGAGCGGCTCAAGGATATTCTGGAGGGCTTGGCCGGCCAGTGGGATGCCATGATTGCTGCGTTGCAGTCGATCATCGATGAGGTCAATAGCGGTAGCACACGCTTTGAAGAGGGCCTGCCCGATGTGCCCGAGAGCTACCTGCCCTTTTACCGCATGTTGCGCGAGGCCAAATGCGGGGGTGCCGAGCCCGATCTCGCCACCCAGTCGGACTTGATCCAGCTCACCGAGCATCTGGTGGCGCACATTAGCCATGAAGTGAAAACGTCGAGCTTCTGGGAGCCGCACCGTCGACCGATGCAGGAGGCGCTGGAGCAGGCGCTGTTCGAACGTATTTTGGAGAGCGAGCTGCTGGCGTTCGATCAGATCGAGCCGCTGGTCGACAAGCTACGCGACCTGGCCAGGGCCAACAGCTACAAGCTGGAGTAACCATGACGCTCGAGGTGGATGACCTGACCATTACCGTGCGCGAAAGCGCGCGACGCAAGACGCTACGCTTGACCGTCGAGCGCGATCGGTCGCTGGTGTTGAGCACACCACCGGGCGTCGAGATGCCGACGCTGGAAGCCTTCGTGCGTCGCAAGCAGGCGTGGGTCTATCAGAAGCTGGCCGAAAAAGCGCTGATGCAGAAGCAGATCCGACACAAGCGCTACGTACAGGGCGAAGGATTTCTGTATCTCGGCCGTCATCACCGGTTGAATCTGGTCGATGAGCAGGAGGCCCCGCTTCAGTGGCACCATGGTCGTTTTCACCTGCGCCGGGATGCGCGGCCGGATGCCCGGCATCACTTCATCCGTTGGTACAGCGAGCGCGGCAAACAGTGGCTGTGGCAGCGTGTGCGGATGTTTGCCGCGCGGCTGGAGGTCGAGCCTGCCGGTATCAAAGTGCAGGATCTGGGCTACCGCTGGGGCTCCTGCGGCAAGGGCGACATGCTCTATTTTCACTGGAAAACCATGCTGCTACCCGCCCGCATCGCCGAATACGTGGTAGTGCATGAGCTGGTGCATCTGCATGAGCCCAATCACTCCGAGGCCTTCTGGTTGCGCCTAGAGCGCGCCATGCCGGATTACGAAAACCGCAAGCAGTGGCTGGCCGAGCATGGCATGGAAGTCGAGGGGATCTGACATCATGACCGATGAAAATAAGAGTCTGGATATTGGAAGGGAGCGTGGCTTCAGTGATTTCGTGGTGTATGTCGATGAAAGCGGCGATCACGGCATGGCCAATATCGATCCCAATTATCCAGTCTTCGTGCTGGCCTTTTGCATCTTTTATAAAGGCCATTATCTGACCAAGGTTGTTCCTGCGTTGCAACAGCTGAAATTCGACTATTTCGGCCATGACTTGGTCATCCTGCATGAACACGAAATTCGCAAGGAGAAAGGCGATTTCAGGTTGTTCAAAAATAGGGCCGACAAGCAGGCTTTCATGGGACGTCTGAGCAAGTTAATTGATGATAGCAACTTTATCCTCGCCTCATGCGTCATTGAAAAACATCGGCTAAGTAGTCGCGAGGAAATGGATAATCCGTATCACCTGGCACTGAAGCACTGCCTGGAAACGCTATTCGATCTCGTCAAGGAGAAAGGGCAGGAGGAGCTCGTAACGCATGTTATCGTAGAGAAGCGTGGGGCGAAAGAGGACGACGAACTGGAGCTAGAGTTTCGCCGTATCTGCGACGGTGACAACAAATACCAACGTGACCTGCCGTTTAGCATTCGTATGGCTGCGAAAGCTAGTAATTCGGCGGGTCTACAGTTGGCTGACCTGGTCGCACGGCCTATCGGACGCCACGTACTTGATGCAGCGCAGCCCAATCAGGCATTCGACGTGCTCAAGCGCAAGTTCTACTGCGAGGGAGGGCGATTGGCAGTAGGGGATGGCTACGATCAGTGGGGGTTGAAGCATTTGCCTTGATCACTTTTTTCATTCTCTAGATAGCGAAAAACCTCGATGAAACTCACCGAGGTTTAGACGCCGACCGGGCACTCCCAGTCCATTTGTTTGTTATTTTGGATACTCTATACACTAAAGTCAATTTTTACCGTCACTACTCAATATTCTGAATCTGTTCCCGCATCTGCTCGATCAGCACCTTTAACTCGACCGCGCAGCGGGTCGTCTCGGCGACGACGGATTTAGACGAGAGCGTGTTGGCTTCGCGGTTGAGTTCCTGCATCAGGAAATCCAGACGACGGCCTTTTGGGCCTTTTTGTTTCAGTTGACGACTGACTTCGTCGACATGCGCCGTCAGGCGGTCCAGTTCTTCGTCCACATCGGCCTTTTGCGCCACCAGCACCAGCTCAGCTTCAAGGCGTTGGGGATCGAGGTCGGTCTTGGCGACCTCTAAACGCTCCAGCAGGAGGCGGCGCTGGCGCTCAAGAATCTGCGGCAGGAGGCTGCGCACGGTGGCGACCTGCTCGCTTACGGCGGCAAGCCGGGTGGTGATCATGACGGCGAGTTTCTCTCCCTCCCGGGCGCGGGCGTCAATGAGCTCATCCAGCGCCTGGTCGAACAGCGCCTTGGCAGCCGAGGTAATGGCCTCCTGATCCAGGTGCTGGGTTTCCATGACGCCGGGCTGGTTGAGTAGCGCAAGGGTGGTCGGCGGCACGGCACTGGGCACCTGCTGTTGAATAGCCGCCAGTGCGTCGGCAATCTCTTTTAGCCGCCTAGCATTCACGGCGGGCGCCTGATGGGCCTCGGTGGCCTCAAAGCGCAGGCTACACTCGACTTTTCCTCGTGCCAGGCGGGTACGCAGTGTTTCACGAAGCGTCGGCTCCAGGTCGCGCAGGGCATCGGGCAGGCGGAAATGGGGCTCTAAATAACGCTGGTTCACCGAGCGGATTTCCACCTGCAAGGTGCCAAAAGGCGCAACCTGCTCGGCGCGGGCGAAGGCGGTCATGCTGTGTACGCGACTGGAAGCGGCCATGGTTCATCCTGTTGGTCAAAAACGATTAATGATGCATTGCCAACAGTCTACCCGATAGGCCAATCAGCGCACGCCCAGACGTGTACAATGGGGGGCTTTTCCTAGTGACACGTTGATTGAGAGGTACTATTTGTGAGCAGTGCTAAGCGTCCTGATGTTGTGCGTCCCAGCGGTCGCGAGGCCGACCAGCTGCGTGATATTCGCATAACCCGCGATTACACCCGCCATGCGGAAGGCTCCGTACTGGTGGAGTTTGGCGATACCAAGGTATTGTGTAATGCGAGCGTGGAAGCAGGCGTACCGCGCTGGCTGCGCGGCAAGAATCAGGGTTGGGTAACGGCCGAGTACGGCATGCTGCCCCGCGCGACCCACTCGCGCAGTGGCCGCGAGGCCACCCGCGGCAAGCAGGGCGGCCGTACGCTGGAGATTCAACGTTTGATTGGCCGCAGCCTGCGCGCCGCAGTGAATTTGAAGAAACTGGGCGAGTTCACCATTACGCTGGATTGCGATGTCATCCAGGCCGACGGCGGGACCCGCACCGCAGCGATTACCGGTGGCTGCGTCGCGCTTGTGGATGCGATCCGCTACCTGCAGCGCGATAAAAAGATCAAAGGTGACCCCTTCAAGCAGTTGGTCAGCGCGATTTCGGTGGGTATCTACAAAGGCGTGCCGGTGCTGGACCTGGACTACGCGGAAGACAGCAAGGCCGACACCGATCTGAACGTGGTGATGACCGAAAGCAACGAGTTGATTGAAGTGCAGGGCACCGCCGAAGCAGGCGCCTTCAATCGTGCCGAGCTGAATGCCATGCTCGATATCGCCGAGAAAGCCGGCGACGAGCTACGTGAAAAGCAGCGCGAAGCGCTGGGTATTCGAGGCTGATAAGCGTTAGCCACAACGCCACATGCCGACCCAAGGGTCGGCCTATGACGTGTCAGCTGCGGACGGACGGCGACGCGGGAAGTACGCGCCTAGAGCGCCAGGTCGTACTCGACGATCAGCGGGGCGAACTCGGAGAAGGTCGCATCGTAATCGATCCACGCATCGACCACGTGGCGGCGGAAGTTGGGACCGACCAGCTGGTAGTCGATTCGCCAGCCTTCCTGGCGCTCACGGGGAACTTCCTGGTGAAGCTTCGGCCACCAGGTGTATTCGCCCGCGTCGCGGTTGATTTCCCGGAAGGTGTCGATAAACCCGGTTGGGCCAAGCACCTGATCCATCCAGGCGCGCTCTTCCGGGCGGAAACCCGACGTGAGCTGATTGTCGGACCAGTTGGCCAGATCGACGGTCTTGTGGGCAATGTTCCAGGTACCGCAGATGATGTATTCGCGGCGTTTGCGCGACATCTTGGTCAGATACTCCTGGTATTGGTCCATGAACGCCTGTTTGGCTTTTTGGTCGCTCCCGTCGGGCATCAGGAAGGTCGCAATGCTGAAACGGTCATAGTCCGCCTGCAGAAAACGCCCTTCGTGGTCACACTGGGGGAAGCCAAGGCCGTACATGATCGCCTTGGGGATTTGACGGCAATACAGTGCTACCCCGGAGAAACCATCCTCTTCAGCATCCAGGAAGTAGCCTTCATAGCCTTCCGGGTACAGAATATGGTCACCCAATTCAAAACTTTTTGCCTTGATGTTCTGCACGCAGACCACGTCGGCATCCTGCTGAGCCAGCCAGTCCAGGAAGCCACGGTCGACGGCATCACGTATACCATTGACATTAATGCTGGCAATTTTCATAAATCGTCCCTTTTGCGTCGCTGCTGTATGATACCCGACGTTTAGACGTTTGGGTAAATAGACAAACCAAATCTTGCTATTTACCTGCTTTTTATTGTTGCCTTTGCCCCAACTTTTGATCGACAAGGGAAGACCGCCGTGGCCACCACTCTACAACCCTACCAGCGCGATTTCATTGCTTTTGCCATTGAGCAGGGGGTGCTCAAGTTTGGCGAATTCACGCTTAAATCCGGGCGTGTAAGTCCTTACTTCTTCAATGCAGGCCTGTTCCAGACCGGCCGCGCGCTCGCCAAGCTGGGCCGCTTCTATGCCCAGGCGATCGTCGATAGCGGCCTTGAGGCCGATGTGCTGTTTGGCCCGGCGTACAAGGGCATTCCCCTGGCAGCGGTGACTGCCGCAGCCCTGGCTGACCACCACGATCATGACATCCCCTACGCCTTTAACCGTAAAGAGGCCAAAAGCCACGGAGAAGGCGGCGACATTGTCGGCGCACCCCTTGCCGGTGATATTCTGATTATCGACGACGTGATTACCGCAGGCACCGCTATACGCGAGGTCATGAGTCTAATCGAGCAGAATGGTGCTCGTGCTCGGGGCGTGATCATTGCCTTGGACCGTCAGGAGCGTGGCCAGGGTGAACAGAGCGCGATTCAGGAAGTGCAGTCTCAGTACGGCATCCCGGTGGTTAGTATCGTGACGCTTGAGCAGGTGCTTACCTATCTTGAAGAGCATGCCGGTGGCGAGATGCTGGCCTACGCCGAAGCCGTTCGGGCTTATCGTGACCGCTACGGAATTGCCGACTAAACGGCTAAAGTGCGTGGGCGCCCGCATAGTCTTGCTGGCGCCACGCCTCATAGCTCACGATAGCGACCGCGTTGGAGAGATTGAGGCTACGGTTATTGGGCTGCATGGGGATACGCAACGTTTGCTCGGCAGGCAAGGCAGCGTGAACCTCGGGCGAGAGCCCGGCGGTTTCCGAACCAAACAGCAGCACATCACCTGGCGCATAGGGCGCCGCGCTGTGGGCACGGGTGCCTTTCGTGGTGATTGCCCAGATGGTGCGTCCCTGCATGGCGCTTTGAAAGGCGCTAAAATCGGCATGGCGCGTCACATTGGCAAGATCACGGTAGTCCAGCCCGGCGCGGCGCAGCTTTTTCTCTTCCAGGTCGAAGCCCAGCGGCTCGATCAGATGTAATCGACAACCGTTGTTGGCCACCAGGCGCATGATATTGCCCGTATTGGGTGCCATCCGCGGTTCAAATAAAGCAACTTCAAACATTAACACCTGCCTATTGTTAGCCCATTATGCGTTTACCCAGCGCCGCTGATTATAATCGAAACCGCCCTGCAACACTTTAGAGGTTACCCGTCGCCATGACGCCCCAGCCGCCAAAGAGCATCCTTAGCCGCATTAACGGGCTCAATCCGCGCCAGCAGGAAGCCGTGCGCTATATTGATGGCCCCTGTTTGGTACTCGCAGGGGCAGGCTCCGGTAAAACCAGTGTGATTACCACCAAAATCGCTTACCTGGTGCAGGAATGCGGTATGAGCGCACGCAAGATCGCCGCGGTGACCTTTACCAACAAGGCCGCCCGGGAGATGAAAGAGCGCGTAGGGCAAATGCTGCACGGCAAGGAAGGCCACGGACTGACGGTTTCCACCTTCCACACCCTGGGGCTGAACATCATCCGCGGTGAGCTGAAAACCCTGGGGTACAAACCCGGCTTTTCGCTCTTCGATCCGGAGGATGCCAAAGCGCTGCTGCGCGACCTGATGAATAAAGACGCCCAGGTTGATGCCGAGCAAATCAACACGGTGCAGGGCAAAATCTCCCAGTGGAAAAACGACCTGATGCTGCCCAGCGACGCGCTGTCGTTTGCGGCGGACGACGACGAGCATTTTGCCGCACGGGTCTACGAAGCCTATGTTCGCCATCTGAAAGCCTATAACGCCGTGGATTTTGACGACCTGATTCTGCTGCCGGTGGTCCTGCTGCAACGCGACCCGGAAGCGCTGGCCCGCTGGCGGCGCAAGATCCACTACATGCTGGTGGATGAATATCAGGACACCAATGTTTCCCAGTACCTGCTGGTTAAGCTGCTGATGGCTGAACGGGCAACCTTTACCGTGGTGGGCGACGATGACCAGTCGATTTATGCCTGGCGTGGCGCCCGGCCGGAAAACCTGATTACCCTGGGCGAAGACTTCCCGCGCCTGAAGGTGATCAAGCTGGAGCAGAACTACCGCTCGACCGGCACGATCCTGCGCGCCGCCAACACGCTGATTGCCTATAACCCCCACGTCTACGAAAAAACCCTGTGGTCGGATATGGGCGACGGCGCCTCCATTCGAGTCATCGTCAATCGCCACGAGGAAGCCGAAGCGGAGCGAGTCGCCAGCGAAATGTTTACCCGGCGGATCAAGGAAAAAGCCGAATGGCGGGACTTTGCCGTGCTTTACCGGGGTAACTTCCAGGCACGGCTGCTGGAGTTAAAGCTGCAGCATTACCAAATCCCCTACAAGCTGTCCGGCGGCACGTCGTTTTTCTCGCGCAACGAGATCAAGGACACCATGGCCTATCTGCGGCTGCTGATTAATCCCGCCGACGACAACGCTTTTTTACGTATCGTGAACGTTCCGCGCCGGGAAGTAGGTCCCGGAACCGTCGAGAAACTTGCCAACTACGCCACCGAGCGCTCGATTTCGCTGTTTGCCGCTTGTCATGAGCTGGGCCTGGAGCAGGTGCTGCCGACCCGAGCCGTGGAGCGGCTATCGCGTTTCACCCACTTTATCGACGGTGTACGCAAACGCATGGACCAGGGCGATGCGATTGCCGCTATTCGCGACATGCTGAGGGACATGGATTACGAGGCCTGGCTGTACCAGAACGCCAGCGCACCGACCGTCGCCGAACGACGCATGGCCAACGTGTGGATTTTGATCGACCAGTTGGAAAAGTCGCTCAACCGCGATCCGGAAGATGATGCATCTGAAGCCACCGAAACCGATAGCGTGGAAGCGGCGATATCACGCCTGGTGCTGCGCGATATCCTCGAGCAACAGGCGGAAGAAGACGACTCCGACCGGGTGCAACTGCTCACCATGCACGCCTCCAAAGGGCTGGAGTTTCCCCACGTTTATTTGATGGGCCTGGAAGAGGATCTATTGCCCCACCGCAATGCCATTGAAACGGGCACGGTGGAAGAAGAGCGTCGCCTGGCCTACGTAGGCATTACCCGCGCACGACGCACGCTGACGTTGACGCTTGCCCGCCAGCGCAAAGCTTACGGCGAGTTGATGGACTGCCAACCTAGCCGCTTCCTGGACGAATTGCCTGCTGAAGACCTGGAATGGGAAGGCCGCGCGGATAAGGAAGACCCGGAGAAAAAGCAGGCCCGGGGGCAGGATGCCATTGCGGGGCTGCGTTCTTTACTTGGCTGAGGTGTGCTTTAAATCAGAAGTGCAAGCGAGATTCGGCGCTTATAAATTATCCACAGGCCGTCAGCCACAACCGCTTGTGGACAATTTAAATAAGCACAAAGAGCAACACTCTGTTTATTCGGCCTCGGCGACCATATAGTCGACAACCGCCTGAATTTCTTCGTCGGACGCGCTACTGCCACCGCGCGCTGGCATGGCGCCTTTCCCCTCATACACGCTTTGATAGAGAGCCTCGATACCTTGCTCAAGACGAGATGCCCACGCCTCGGCGTCCCCTAGCCCTGGCGCTCCCGCCGCGCCGCTATCGTGGCACGCCGCACAACCGATACTGCTATACAGCGAGGCGCCATCCAATCCACCACCACCGCTTTCAGCATTGGTTTCGGCTTCTGCTTGCGCCGCTTGGGTGCCACAGTCCTGGCCCTGTAAACAAACGCTACCTACCGGCGCCAGCCGCTCCGCAATCGCCTCCCGGGAGGCATCATCAGCGATTGCTCCCGACCCGCTCAGCATGGCAACCCCAAGTGCAACAAGACCTTTTGCTATCTGCTTAACGTTCACTCGCACCACCTCTTATTTATTATTGTCGGCGTCTGGGCGGCTGAAGATTAAAGGCTACCAATACGCCTACTTAATGAATATTAGCAGTATAGTGGTAATTCAAAGTGCCACAAAACCCACCACGCCTGCCGGGTCAACGCGGCAACGACGTCTTGACGGCTAGCCGCGCCAGGCCATGACATACTGTTGAGCATATTCGCTGAAGCCAGCGCGCCTGTAGAGGTTAAACGCCGGCAAGTTTTCATGATCCACCGATAGCAATAGCTCCAATGCATTCGCCTGCTGGGCGAGGGCCAAGGCATGGTTGAGAATATGGCCGCCCAGTCCCAGACGCCGCCACTCAGGCACCAGTCCCATCAGCATCAGCTCCCAACGGTTAATCTCGCTCCGCGGTGCCAACAGCAAGGCGCCGATGGGCGACGGCGATTCATCCACATACAGCGCATGCCAGTGAGCGGGGGCGTGGGGGGCTTGCCCGTAGAAACCAGCCAGTAAGTCGTTGACCGATAAGATGTCGCGTAATCCACGACAGTCCAGCGAGTCATGCCCAACCGCGGTCATCAACGCATGCTCCTGAGCCGTTGTCAGAAGGTCCCATGGTGCCCAATGCAGTTGGGTGAAGGGCTTTGCAGCAGGAAAGCGCTGGTCCACGCCTGCTTTTAAACAGCGCAGCGATACGAGCGGCTGCATGCCATGGGCGATCAATTGCGCTCGCTGTTGGGTCGCCTCTGGGTCTAGCTCAATGTGACAAAGCGTTAAGCGTTGCTGAATGACCCAATGTCGTGCCGTCTCGATCAACGCGCTTATGTGATCACCTTGCACATTGGGTAGCCATAGCTGCGCCATATTCTGTGGCAGCCGCTGTACCCAAACAACACCGTTGATACGCCCTCTCTCCAGGCTTATCCATAAGCTCTGCCAAGCCGTTTCCGGCGCCTTCGTCATCGACTTTAGCGCCTCGGTCAATGCTTTCTGTCCTTTCGACGACTGCGACTTGGCCAGATGCAGGAGTGCCTCGTGGCGGTGTTCAGGCGAGCATAGGATAATCTTTGAGGTATGTGCCATAGACGCTACTATCGTTGTCATCCATTGTGTTTATCTGACTATCGTATTCATCTGAATAGGTAAACTCACCCAAGGACATCATCTCTCATCATGCGCATCCTACTGGTAGAGGACGACTCAAGTTTAGCGTCTGGTATACGCCTGGCGCTTAAGCCTGAAGGGTACACGGTTGACCATCTCAGCGATGGAGTGAGTGCCCGGTCAACGCTGCTGGAAGGGATGCCCTTCGATGCCGTGATACTTGACCTGGGGTTACCCCGCCTGGATGGCGTCGACGTGCTCAAAGCCGTCAGAAGCGAAGGTCATCAGGTACCGATCCTGGTGCTGACCGCCCGTGATGCGGTCGATGAGCGAATTGCCGGCTTGGATGCCGGCGCCGATGATTACTTGGTCAAACCGTTTGATGTCACCGAGCTTACCGCCCGGCTACGCGCTTTGTTAAGGCGTAGCCATGGGCAAGCCCGCTCGCTGCTGGAGTGTCAGGGGATACGCTTTGATCCGGTCACTCTCAAGGTAAGTTATCAAGGACAAGAAGTGTCACTTTCACGCCGCGAACTGACACTGTTGCAGGAATTCATGAGTCACCCTGGACGTGTGTTCACACGCGATACCTTAACCCAGTTGGTGTACGGATGGGATGAAGATGTCGAAAGTAATGCCATTGAAGTCCATATTCATCATTTGAGGCGCAAGTTTTTTCCCCATGTCATACGTACCGTGCGGGGCATTGGTTACGTGATGGATAACCCCGGATGAGATCGATTCAATACCGCACCCTCACCTTGGTACTTCTGGTCTTTGGCGTCAGCACGCTGGTGATTGGGGTGATCAGCTACCGCTATGCCGCGCATCAGATAAGCGAGCTTTCAGATGCTCGACTTGCACAGCATGCCCGGCTTCTCGAAGGCATGGCGCAAGCGTCTGGACTGAGTGAGGATCGCAAAGCGATGCTGAGCAATATTGAAAACGCGTTACAGCGCGCCGAATCGGCCGATTCACCCTACGGACATCGCTACTCAAGTCAGCTTACCTTCCAGCTGTGGGAAAACGATCAGCTATTGCTGCGCTCCTCAACAGCGCCCGCTATACCCCCCCCACCGACAGGACACGGGCTACTATGACCTCACTATTGACCAACAGGCATGGCGGATTTATGCCCTGAATCAGTCAGATACCAATCAACGAATTGTCGTCGCCGAACGCGAAAACAGCCGCGGTGAATTGAGTCGTTCGGTCGCCCTGCGCACCTTATTACCTGAGCTGATAGGCTTGCCCCTGGTCGCCTTGCTGTTGTGGTGGTGTATTGGCTGGGGGTTAGCGCCATTGTCGCGAATGGCCGAGCAGACAAGGACACGCGGCCCCCACAACCTTCAACCTCTGTCGCTGACGTCGCTGCCTCAAGAGTTAGCCCCGATCGCCAGCGCGTTAAATCAATTATTGGCGCGTATCCGTCAGATACGCACCCGCGAAGAGCGTTTTATCGCTGATGCTGCCCACGAATTACGCACGCCACTCGCCGTGCTGGACCTCCACGCGCAAAATGCGCTGAGCGCCCATAGCCATGAAGACCGTGAAGAGGCGCTTGATCACCTACGCGACGGTGTTACCCGCGCCACGCGAGTGGTCAGCCAGTTGCTTGCCCTGGCCCGTCTAGCACCGGAAACCGAAATACAACGTCACTACCGTCCAGCCAACTTGCTCATCGAAGCACGTGAAACCCTCGCCGAACTCTCGCCGCTAGCCGCCGAACGCCAACAGCAGGTGACCCTGCATGCCGATGAAACGCTGGACTGGCAGATGGAAGCGGAGCCCGGTGCCGTTGAAACCGTGTTGCAAAATATTGTGGGTAACGCTTTCCAGCACACACCGACTAAAGGCGTTATCGACATCGCCTTAACCGCCACCGCTCATCACGTCTCACTCTGCGTGGATGACCAGGGGCCAGGTATCCCGGATCAGGCATACTCAAAGGTGATAGAACGTTTCCAGCGTGCCGGACCAGGCGCCGGGGCAGGCTTGGGGCTATCCATTGTTGACCGTGTCGTCAAACGTCACAATGGTGATTTCACCATGACACAGGCGCCTCAGGGTGGACTGCGCGTTTGCATTACGCTGCAGCGTTATCCTTCCCGACACAGAATGACCTCAATCGACCCCAGCGTTTCTTAAGGTTGCCATAAGAATATCGTGCAAATGTGACGTAACGGCAGGACATCTGTTGTTTGCCATTACGTCACTAAACGCAGGTACTCTAATGAACCAGATATTTTTTTCACCCAAGCCTTTAATTCAACTGGGGTCAACGCCAACGCTGGTTGTCCCTAAAAAGCCGTCGTTATCGCCACAAAGCCCAGCTATAAGCGTTCTGACCGATTTTAGCCAGGTACGTCCTCAATGGGTTGATGGCGATACCCCGGTTGATCAGGCCCACCAAAAAATGCGCGACGCGGGGGTGCGGTTGCTGTTTGTCATGGATAGCCATGAGCATTGTATCGGGGTGATCACGGCCAAAGAAATCATTGGCAAGCGGCGAATCAATATCGCCATGCAGCAACGCCAGCTAAGTCAAGAGGACATCACGGCCGAAATGATCATGACCCCCTGGCACAAATTAAGCGCTATGCCGCTTAGCCAACTTTCGTCGCTGAGCATCGAGGATTTGGTGATATCGATGGAAAGCTTTACGGATCAGCACTTGCTGATTATAGAAAATGATGATCGTCACGATCCCAGTATTCGCGGCATCATTTCAGCCGGCGACATTCAAGCGGCGATCGGCAAGACGATCAATGCCATCCCGAGGGCACAAAGCTTTGCGGATATCTGCCATGTCATAACGGGCCACGACATTTAAGCGACTCATGGCTTCAAATCTACCGCCCGCGCGCGTCAACGTGCGGGCGGTTGTATTGAAATGGGCCTAAAACAGCCCGGCATTTAACCAAAGGTGGGTAAGAATGCTGGCGATATAGCCCAGCATGATGGCTGGCGCCCAGCGCAGATGACGGGCAAAGGTATAAATTCCCCTGGCCTGGCCCATCAGGGCAACCCCTGCCGCAGAGCCCATGGATAGCAGACTGCCACCAACACCTGCCGTCAGCGTGATCAGTAGCCAGTTGCCCAGCGACATGTCCGGTTCCATCGAAAGCACCGCGAACATCACTGGGATGTTATCCACCACCGCTGAAATCAGGCCAAGCACCACGTTGGCCCACACCGGATTCCAACTACCGTAAAGGGTCTCCGACAGCAGGCCGAGATAACCGATAAAGCCCAGACCACCCACACACATCACCACGCCGTAGAAGAAAAGCAGCGTGTCCCACTCGGAGCGGGCTATCCGACTGAAGATGTCAAAGGGAACAACGCTGCCCAGTTGCTCGAGTTTTTTCCAATCGCCGCGGCGGGAATAGCGCTCACGCTTGCGCTCCAGTGAGCGCGGCAAACTGCGGCGCAGGTAGTAACCAAAGAACTGCAGCAGACCAAGACCAAACATCATGCCCATGGCAGGCGGCAAATGCAGCACAGAGTGGCAGAGAACCGAAATCGCCACGGTGATCAGGAACAGCACGACAATGCGCCGTGCACCTCGCTTCAGCCACACATTTTCAGACAAGGCTGCGGGTTTTCTGTTGCGAATAAAGCAACTCATGATTACCGCTGGCACCATGAAATTGACGATTGACGGCACCAGCAACTGGAAGAAATCACCGAAGGCAACCTGACCGGCCTGCCAGACCATCAGCGTCGTGATATCGCCGAAGGGGCTGAAGGCGCCACCCGCATTAGCGGCGACCACTACGTTAATGCAGCAAAGGCTGATAAAACGATCATCGCCCTCGGCCACTTTCAGCACCACGGCACACATCAGCATCGCCGTGGTCATGTTGTTGGCGATCGCCGATATACCAAATGCCAGAATGCCGGTAATCCAGAACAGGGTGCGGTAGCTAAACCCCTTTCGCACCAGCCATGCGCGCAGAGCGTCAAACACCCGCCGCTCTTCCATGGCGTTTATATAGGTCATGGCCACCAGCAAGAACAAGAGTAGCTCGGTATACTCCAACAGCGTTTCACGAAACGCCGTTTCCGCCTCTTGGGGCAACCCCGCCTGAACGTAGACCCAGGCCACCAATGCCCAGATCAGACCAGCAGCCACCAATACCGGCTTTGATTTGCGCATGTGCAAAAGTTCTTCGGCCATGACTAACGCATAGGCGAGCACGAATATGGCAACAGATAAGACACCGGCGATAGAGCGGGTTAGATCGAGGGAGCCGGCAGCGGCATAAGACAAGGAAGGAACAGCAAGACAGCATAACGCAAGCAGCAGCCACATCACGCGACGGCAATAATGCCCAGCGATGCGGAAATCAGGTGGTTTCATGGCGAAGAAGTCCCAGCGGTCGAACGAAGGAAARAAAAACCGCCATAATGATAAGCCGACTAACGGAGTAGAGCAATGCAACATTGCAGTCACCGAAGAGAGATAGGCAGAATAAAGTTGACTCGCTTACGCCATTGACATAGGTAAAGCATTTCAGTGCAGGTACCATTTTATTAGTTAACCTGACGGCTCATTTACTCTTCTGGCATAGTCAAATTTTCTCTAACGCTTTGTTAAAAAATATATTTAATGTAAGCACTGGCAAATCTCATACTTTTTAATACCCGCTTTAACGCTAAGTCACCGGACTTTACATTCCCCCATGATCGACCAACACTAATCACATTCCTGTCGGCATAGTGCTGCATGCTAGAAAACCTACCCCTTCATTTTCAGCCTGAGACTGGAAAAGGGTGCTTTCTATAGGGGCTTGATAACTCATGATGCGCGGCTGAAACGCCGTTTCAAGAACTTGCCTTACGTAGGGCCTGATCACTATTAGCAGTGGTTGCCAGCAACCATGAGGTAACGTCATGATCGAGCCAGCCAGGCAACTCATAACAGCAGGAAACAAGACGTTTCTTCATAACACCGTAAAACAGCTCTTAGGGTATGGCTGGTCAATTAACCATGCTATCAACGCTCATCAAGCAATGGAATTGCTCGACAAAGCACCTTGTCGAGTTGGATTGCTCACTATCGATCCTTCAACATCCATCCTTCCTTTGGAAATCGATAGTCACTCTCGGCTGTCAGATATCTCTTGGGTAGCCATCATCGAACGTAATGGGTTAAGTCAGGAGAAGACGCGCGAGCGGATTTTTAATACTTGTTACGCCTATCAAGTCCCTCCCATCGATGTAAGAAAACTCGATACCTTGATGGAGAATGCGCTGGCAATGGCCAACCTCAAAGGCGCTCACCGGATCCCGACTCTTTCCTGTTTGGACGACGAATATCATATCGTTGGCGATAGCCCGACCATGCAACGGCTCTATCGAACGATCGCCAAAGTGGCCTGTGCCAGTGCACCTGTACTGATCACCGGAGAGTCGGGCACGGGAAAGGAACTCACAGCTCATGCTATTCATAATCATTCACCCAGACGCCATGGCCCGTTTAACGTCGTCAATTGTGGCGCTCTACCCCCCGGGCTTATCCAGTCCGAACTCTTCGGTCACGAGAAAGGCGCCTTCACCGGGGCTAATCAGCGCAAGGTCGGCATCATAGAGCATTCGCAGGGAGGTACCCTGTTTCTCGACGAGATCGGAGACCTGCCGCTGGATTTACAAGTCAATCTGCTTCGCTTTCTGGAAGACCTCAAAGTGCTGCGCGTCGGTGGGCTTAAGGAGATTCCTGTCGATGTCAGGGTATTGGCCGCCACCCACGTCAACCTTGATGAAGCCGTCAGCAGGGGCGATTTTCGTGAAGATCTCTACCATCGGCTCAATGTGCTTCAAGTCAGGGTACCGGCACTGAGAGAGCACCTTGAAGACATTGAAGCCCTGGCCCACTTTTTTTTCCAGAAATTCTCAACCGAAAAACCAACCCGTGTCTGTGGATTCAGCCACGCATGTATCACTGTCATGCGTCAGCACCGCTGGCCGGGCAACATCCGCGAACTGGTCAACCGGGTTAGACGCTCAATGGTCATGTGCGAACAGAGGCTCATTACGCCCGCCGATATGGGGCTGGAAAGGCGACATGGACTTTCCCGGGGTATTGATACCCTTCAGCAGGTTCGCGACGCAGCAGAGTTCGAGGCCATCAGGTCTGCCCTGGCACGCAACAAACACAATGTGCTGCGTGCGTCGCTCGAACTGGGTGTCTCACGCGTCACCTTATACCGATTAATCGAAAAGCACGGTATCGCAAAGAACGGCTGCCCCCATGAACGGCAAACGATCCATGTCTCTCCCCGTTAGGACGAGGCACTACGCAAAAAGAAAAAAGGAAAGACACCATGACTCCACGTGGCACTAAACTCCTCTATACCGCCGGCTTGGCATCTTTTATCAGTTGCACACCGGTGCTGGCTCAACAGACAACCGAGGACTCGCAGGTCCAGCCCGTTGGACAGGGCCCCGACCAGCAGGAGACCCAGCCAGACGTCCAGGCAATGGCAGAATATGGAGGCGTCTTGACCCCCAAGGGCAGGCTGGTTCTGGAGCCCGAATTCCAGTACTCCCACGAGAGCATTAACCGAACGACCTTCGAGGGTATCGAAGTATTGAGCACCCTGCTGATCGGGGTGTTTACCGCACAGGATGTCGACCGTGATAGCTATACGGCCTCACTGACGGGACGGCTGGGTTTTACCGACCGCCTGGAACTCGAGATGAAAGTGCCTTATGTCTATCGGGATGAGTCGAACCGTGTCACGGTCTCAGAAGTTAATCCCGATTTTACGTTGAACCGTGAATTATCCAATAATGCACTAGGCGATATCGAATTTGCCGCCCACTACCAGCTAAACCGTGGCCTGAATGGTATGCCCTACTTCATCGGTAACCTGCGCTACAAGAGCACCACCGGTGAAGGCCCCTTCGATATTCGTCGTAACAGCGCCGGCACTCCATTGGAGTTAACCACCGGCACCGGCTTTCATTCCTTCGAGCCCAGCCTCACCATGCTCGTCCCCTCGGCGCCCGCTGTCTATTTCGCTAACCTTGGCTATGTTTTCAACCTTGAAGATGATGTCAATCAGCAAGTTACTCAAGATGATGACGACCTGATCATAGGCGAGGTAGATCCCGGAGATACCATTCGATTGAGTTTCGGCATGGCCTACTCAATCAATCCGAAAACGTCCTTTACGCTGGGCTACAAAAACGACTTCATCGGCGAAACGACAACAAAGTTTGTCAATAACAGTACCGGCAACACGGTTAAGGTCAGCTCAAATACCCTGAACGTTGGCTCCCTGCTGCTCGGGTGGTCTTACCAGCTGAACCCGGATGTCTCGCTCAACCTGGGCCTGGAATTGGGCATCACCGATGATGCACCGGATACTACCCTGACACTTCGCATGCCTATCGGTATGGGTATTTTTTAGCTGAAAGAACAAACTCGACAGCTGCTTCATCGGCAGCTGTCGTATCAGCGCAGGATACCTGCAAAGGAATCAACAATCGCGGCCCGTTGCCTGGCTGCCTTCAATGCCCCAATATTGTTGAGCTGAACATCAACATCGATACGCTGCTGTATATTGCGTCCAGAAGCATTGCTCACTACGCCACTGACAATGGCGTCACGAGTGATATTTTGCAAAGCTGCCGTAAAGCCCTTGGCGTCGCTCAAGGTAACGCCAGAAAAACCTGCCAGACCTGATAGATCTAGGCCTCGGGGCGTCATATCAGTGACGAGCACTCCCGTACCAGGCCCCACCTGACTGACTGAACCAGAAGGGGCGCGAAATGTCTGGGACACAACGTCGACGCCCGCCCTGGTAAAGTTGACAACCGACACCAGTTCAACTTTGTTATCGATCAGGGTCTGTAGCCTGGCTCCGAAGTCCACATCGAGCCCACCAAGACTGAATCCCGCTCGCAATTGATCGAGCTCTGTTTCAGCAATAACAACGCCTCGACGAAATTCATCATTTACAGCCAATGAGGATATAACCTCAGTGTAAAGACTCACGCCTGAAGAAGGTTCCCAATGGCTATTTAATGGTTCTGACGCTACATTGCTTGCCTGTGGGGAAGCTGCCCCAGTGCCGGTCGCGGCTATCATCAGCGCTGCACCAATCCACCGAACTCCCGTTCGCCTACACATGGTGCTTGATCGAGATGGCATTTTCGTATCTCCTCATCACCGACCCATCTCATTTCTGGCGGGAAGGGTCAGCAGACTGGCACCTAGGCTTGAACGGCTCACTCCTACCGATAGAGGTGAAGCGGGGCGCACGGCCCAATCCTGCTCGTTATTGAAGTTTTTCCGGGCAACCTCGATTTCCTCGCGCACGCCCAGAACCGTTCCGTCCCACAGTGATTCAAAGTGATCTTTGGGCACCACTTGGGTACCTGCCGCGGGATCTCCAATCAGAATATTATTGGCATCCACACCCTTCACAACGACAAAGTGCTTGTAACCCGCTGTGTTCACCATCGTAATGGCGGGCACACCAATGCGAATAAAGTCATCCAGGCTGATTCTGAACCCATCGGAGTTGAGCCCCTGAGCATCCAGATATCGCTTCATATCCAACATGGAAAAGCCATGTCGCTGGATCTGCTCGGCATCCCCGGCACGAATCATGCTTTCAAACACGTCTGCCTCGGTGGTCTCTCGCTGATAATGGAACGTCAGCAAGGTCGCAACAGATGCAGAACCACAGCTGAAATCATATTGCTGGCGAACCACTCTGTCCCAACCCTTTTCCTGCAGACTCTGAGCCTCGACCTGAAAACTACCGAAACGATTGAATATGGCGACCTGTCCGGCATGGGCAACCATCACGTTGCCAACAAGAAAGAGTGACACCATGCCAGAGCAAAGTTGTCGACTTAGTTTCATGGCGCATCACTCCCTGGGGAATCGTGTATCCAACCCCGATCACGGCTCAGTTGGCGATAAAGACACTGATACCCACGGCATTGTTGATGGAATTCCCATTCCCCGTCACGGCACTGAAAATGCCTGTGCCGCTATAGTTCCCCAAGGCATCAGAAGCAAAGCTGATATTGCCTGAAACCATATTTCCGCCAATATTGAAGGAGGTATCTGTCACCGACGCTTGCATGTTCTGGATGCTTTTTACTGTATTGAAATTGACGATCGCCTCACCTTCCCTGGCCCTTGCCCTATCCATTTCCTCGATATTCATCCGTTGCATCGCTGCAAAACCATTGCTGCTAAGCGCATGACTATCGTCGGCCTGACTCTTTGTCATTCCCAGGACGATCATTGAAGAGACGAGCGTAATGACCGTCAGCACACGCTGGGGACCAAGTAACTCGGATTGAATTGAACTGACTGAAGACACCTTCATGGCACTGGCTCCCGGCACCCTATCCATACGGACAGTTCATCAGGGGAGCCGATGGATTTGCGCCCACCAGCTCCCGGTTCATTAAAGCGCCATTAGCGCTCTAAATCAGTTGCCGATACTCACATTGCTGTGAGCCGCGACGTTGGTACCCGATACCTGAGCGTTGTACAGGCCGGTGGTCACGTTCATGTTGTTGATGCCGCCGAACACCCCAGCCGCCACGGAAACGCTGGCTGCACCCGTTGCCAATCTTGCAGCACCGCCATTGCCGCCGTTGCCACCATTGCCACCGTTGCCGGCTACCGCAGTGGCGTCACCGCCCACTCCCTGTCCGCTACCACCGTTGCCACCGCTGCCTGAACCGCCGTTACCGCCGCTGGCTGTCGCTAGGCCTCCATCACCGCCATCACCGCCGGCGCCAGAAGCCGAACCGGTGCCGGAGCCAGTGCCAGAACCGTTACCTGCGGTTCCACCCGCCACGGCAGAGCTAGCGGTAGCGTCACCGTTGGTGCTATCACCATTAGTGGCCGTATTGGTGTTGTCGTCATCAACATCATCGGCTGCGATAGATGCATAGCCTTCGGCTGTGCCTCCCTGGGCATCGGTATTGCCATTGGCAGCATCCGCATCGCCTCCTTCGCCAGAGCCGTCACCGTATCCTTCGGCATAGCCTTCACCGTAGCCACCTTCATAGCCATCACCGCCATCAGCAGTCGCATTACCACCATAGCCACCCTGTCCCTGGCCACCGCCACCGCCGGTGCCTTCGCCGTAGCTATCGGCATAAGCGTCACCGCCAGCACCGCCAGCAGCTCCAGTGGCTCCGCCGCCGCCATAGACGTTGACACTAGCGCCACTGACAGTGGCGCTCATATCTTGCATCGAGATAACGTTGGTCGAGGTGTTGTAGGATTCGCTCATTGCCCAAGCATCCCCTCCACGGCCCGTTGTCCCCCCGGTGCCGCCCATCCCTGTTCCACTTGCAGCGCCACCGGTACCGTTACCACTGGTGAGGTTATTGTCATCCGAACTTTCATCAAAGTCGCCGTCGACATTGGCATAGACACTACCGCCGGTGCCCTGACCAGACCCACTAGCGCCATTCGCGCTTCCACTGCTGCCGCCAGTCGCGGTGGCCTGAGAATCCACCGTCTGATCTACCTCTTCAGCTAATCCTGCGCTAGGGTTGGCATTCGCCGTAGAGATGGCCATCACAATGGCCAGTAGAGGTGTACCGGCTACTACGAGATACTTTTTCATGTTCGTGTCTCCATTTGAATTGTCTGCTGCAGCCTGCGAACTTTTGCCATCATCCCTAATGTTCAATTCTGGACCCTTGAAGAATGCATCTCGCTCGCAGCCACCAACCCAGGAGCATGATCCATGCCAGTTAAAACCCAATTGGATGTAATCAACTGTAAGAAAAGAAAATTTATAAACGCCGGACACTTTGATTCTATTCAGACATTGCCCTTGGGTTTGTCACTTTATGATTAGTGTTTCACCCGCGGAACAGTTGAACGATAAAAGTCTTAAATTTAAGCGTATTCTTTTTAAAAACAGTTGTTTTCTAACATTCCATAAAGTGCAACGAGAACGTTACACCAAGGAATGGGAAAAAACTGATGCGATCATTGATCAAATGCCAATGCGATACCACTGGCACTGAAGCTTTTATCGAACCGGAAGAGATGCTCTGAGAATCATGTCGCATTGTGTCCATCGACTGGGCATGAGCACTGTCTTGAAACATCCGTCAGAGATATATAAGCCACTGGAAAACTTGGCTGAAGTTTTAAAGGAAGGGAAATAACATTGGTGAAAAAGGGGCAGCAACTGTCTTGTTGTAGAATTATAATAAAGTTGGTAACAAATTCGCCATACCCCCACCATCATAAGCACTTCAAAGTTTGGTAACAAAAAATAAAGTTGGTAACTGACAAGGGGCTCTGAAAAAAATGGGCTAATTTACGCAATAATAAAGATGGTAACAATTTGATATTTTAGGAGTATATTATGTTTACCCTTCAGAGAATCTGAGCATGCCTGACATTGGCACACGAGCTTTCTCAAACGCTTCGCGTGGTCTCTCGATTAGGACGCCGGGCGTACCCACATTAGGAGCAACCAATTTACTCTTCATCAAGTAGGTCTATGGAAAGGAGCTACCCGTATAATTTTGATGCCTGCAGCTTGTTTGTATCCGGCCGGTGAACACACCTTCCGCTGAGGCCCGACTTCGATGACGTTAGATGTCCACTTATTCTTTGGTGGACATCTATTATTAGTGAGTTAAGTGTATTTGAGGCGCCTCGAAAGCGCCGCCGTTTTACAGCCGGGTTCAAGGCTGGCGTCGTCGAAGCGTGCCAACAACCTGATGCCTCAGTGGCTGGCATCGCGTTGGAGCATGCCCTGAATGCCAATCTGGCCCATAAGTGGATTCGTGAGGCTCGTCACTCGATGCCGGTAAGTGAACCCCCGGCATTTGTCCCAGTGCCGACGGCAAGCACCGCAACGCCGGCGTCGACCTCGCATCGGGAAGCCGAGCATATTCGCTTTTCACTGCCGAGTCCCAAAGGCACCGTGACCCTCGAATGGCCATTGTCCGATGCGAAGGGGTGTCGGGCGCTACTTCGGGATCTGCTGTCATGATGCGTATCGACGAGATCTGGCTGGCCACCGAACCACTGAACATGCGCGCTGATCCCGACACGGTCCTAGCCAGGGTAGTGAAGGTGTTCGGCACCGCCCGGCCACACTGCGCCTATCTGTTCGTCAATCGCCGTGGTAACCGCATGAACGTGTTGATCCACGATGGCCTGGACATCTGGCTGTGCGCCCGGCGCCTGAACCAGGGTAAGTTTCGCGCTAGATAATGTGTTTTAACCCATACCGATTTTCTACCAACGCCGTCTTAACCTGATCGCCGCTACCTGTCCTCAAGCTGACGGTTTTTTTGTCGCTATTGCTTATATTCCAAAATCAGCTATCTTTATAACACTATCTATTTAAAAGCTGCGCACAAAGCTAGCGAATCACAAAACGTTTTTAGGAGAATAAACATGCAGACCTATGCCCTTTCCCGCAGTACTGGAGAAGGCACGCCCGACGTAGCCGGTTTTTTTGACCCACGCACCTTCAGCGTCCAATACATCGTCAGTGACCCCGCAACCAAGCAGTGCGCGATTATTGACCCGGTGATGGATTTTGATGAGAAATCCGGCGCAACGGCCACCTTCTGCGCTGATGCATTGTTGAAATATATCGAGGAAGAGGGGCTGACCGTGGCGTGGATTCTGGATACCCACCCTCACGCGGACCATTTTTCGGCAGCCCAGTATCTGAAAGAGAAAACCGGCGCGCCGACGGCGATTGGTCAATACGTGACCCAAGTGCAGGCGCTGTGGAAGGAGATTTACCACTGGCCGGAGATGCCCACCGACGGTCGCCAGTGGGACACGCTATTTGTCGAAGGTGACACGTTTACCATCGGAAACCTCAGTGCCCGCGTGCTGCACTCGCCGGGCCACACGCTAGCCTCGATTACCTACGTGATCGGTGATGCTGCTTTCGTTCACGACACCTTGTTCCAGCCGGATTTCGGTACCGCGCGAGCCGACTTTCCCGGTGGCAGCGCCACATCCCTATGGAATTCTATTCAGCAGATTCTCGCGCTGCCCGGTAAGACGCGGCTATTCACCGGCCACGACTATATGCCCAATGGTCGGGAGCCGCAGTGGGAAAGCCGTGTTGACGAGCAGCGAGCTCGCAACCCCCACTTGGTGGGCAAAAGTGAGGAAGAGTACATCGCGCTACGCCATAAACGTGATAGCGAACTGCCCATGCCCAAGCTGATTTTGCATGCGCTACAGGTGAATACTCTTGGCGGACGCCTGCCGGAGCCCGAAGCCAACGGTAAGAGTTATCTAAAGATCCCCTTGGACGCCCTGGAAGGCGCAGCCTGGGATTGACTACCCGAACCACTATGAGGTGTGGCCATGGAAACGAAGAAATTAGAGCCAGGCGTTGAGATCACCTCAGCGCTGTCGGTAGATGAGCTGGAAGAGGTAAAAGCCCGTGGTTTTAACGCGGTGATTTGTAATCGCCAGCCCGGTGAAAGTGAGGATTTTCCCGGTGAAGCGGCGTATCGTCAGAAAGCAGAGCTGTTAGGTCTTTATTGGGTGCATATCCCCGTAAAACCTGGTGAATACAGTCAGAAAGATATTGAGATGTTTGCCGACTCATTAGCAACTCTTCCCCGACCTATTCTGGCCTTCTGTCGCACAGGCAAACGAGCCACTCATTTATGGGCCTATGCCAAGCGGCAATCAGAGCAATGCGATTTGGCAACGTTATTTACAGCTGCCAAAGATGCAGGGTTTGATCTTGAGGATCATCGGCAAGCCCTGGAAAGCCAGAACGCATAAACAGCTGCTGAATGTAAATGAAATAATGATTAGCAGCGTGGACGATCAATGCGAAAAGCCAAAAATTAATAATAATTAACGTTTTTTTGGAGCCCTTTATGAATTCTCAACAAACGGCAACCTACGATGTGGTCATCATCGGCGGCGGTGCGGGCGGCATTTCGGTCGCTTCCAGCTTGTTCAATCGCCAATCAGATTTAACCATCGCAATTATTGAGCCTGCGGAAGACCATTTTTATCAGCCAGGCTGGACCATGGTGGGTGGCGGTATTTTTACGCAGGAATCTACCCGCAAGCCCATGGCAGAAGTGATGCCTAAAAAAGCCACCTGGCATCAAACCACAGTTAAAAGCATTAACCCGGATGCCGATAGCGTCGTGCTTACAAGCGGCCACACGCTGGGCTATCGACGCCTGATCGTTGCACCCGGACTTGTGGTTGATTGGAGCGCTATCAGCGGGCTGGAAGAGACGCTTGGACATAACGGCGTAACCTCAAACTACCGTTATGATCTTGCACCTTATACGTGGTCTCTGGTGAAGTCGCTGAAGCAAGGCAAGGCACTGTTCACTCAACCGCCGATGCCTATCAAGTGCGCCGGTGCGCCTCAGAAGGCTATGTATCTGGCTTGCGATCATTGGCGTAAGCAGGGCCATCTTGGGCAGATTGAAACCACATTTTGCAATGCTGGTGAAGTGCTGTTCGGTGTGAAAGATTACGTGCCTGCACTGCAAGCGTACATTGAGCGCTACGGCATCGAAACCGCTTATAAGCACCGCTTAACTGCTGTAGACAGCACTGCAAAAGTAGCGCTATTTGAAGTAGCTAGCGAAAACGGCTCGCAAACAGTGGAACGGCCGTTTGATATGCTCCATGTGGTACCTCCCCAAAAGGCGCCGTCTTTAATTGCTGAATCCGGCCTCGCGAATGCAGGCGGGTGGCTCGACCTGAATGCCAATACGCTGCAACACGAACGTTACTCAAATATTTTTGGGCTGGGCGATGCTAGCGGCACTACCAATGCCAAAACGGCAGCGGCGGTGCGTAAGCAGGCCCCAGTCGTCGCTCAAAATGTTTTGGCCTCGCTCCAAGATAAGCCGCTGAGCGCTGAGTACTTTGGTTACGGCTCCTGCCCGCTGACCGTTGAGCGGGGCAAAATCGTGCTGGCAGAATTTGGCTATAACGGTCAACTACAGCCAACGTTTCCTAACTGGGTCAACGATGGCACTCGTCCCACCCGAGCTGCCTGGCAGCTAAAAGCCAAAGCGCTGCCGTGGATTTACTGGCGGTTAATGCTGCGGGGCAAAGAGTGGCTTAGCTAATTATGATACTTGAACGTTGGGTGCCATTAATTGGCTGGCTGCGAAGCTATCACCGGAGATTGCTGACGCAGGATTTGCTGGCTGCCGTCATTGTCACACTGATGTTGGTGCCTCAAGCTCTGGCCTATGCATTGTTGGCAGGACTTCCACCGGAAATGGGGCTCTATGCCAGCATGCTACCGCTGTTGCTTTACGCCATCTTCGGTACCAGCGCGAGCTTGGCGGTAGGGCCAGTGGCCGTTGCAGCGCTAATGACAGCCTCGGCGCTCAGCAGTTTTGCAGAGCCTGGTAGTCCAGAGTACATTGGCGCCGCCCTGGTGCTGGCCGCTCTCTCAGGGCTTATTCTCATCGCGATGGGCGTACTGCGGCTGGGATTTTTAGTCAATTTTCTCAGCCATCCGGTGATCTCCGGGTTCGTAACCGCCTCGGGCATTTTAATCGCTATCAGCCAGTTGAAGCACATTTTGGGCGTTGAGGCATCCGGCCATAATGTAGTGGAGTTGCTAAGTGCGCTATTTGGTCAGTGGCAGCAGGTAAATGTGATAACGCTACTGATTGGCCTTAGCGTATGGGCCTATTTATTGATATGTCGCAAGCGTTTAAATGTCTGGCTGACCAAGTCGGGGGTACCTTCCAGTTGGGCGGGGTTAATCGTTAAAGCCGCGCCTATTTCGGCGGTGGTGGCGACCACATTGCTCGCCTGGGGCTTTCAACTGGAGCAACGCGGTGTAGATGTAGTGGGCTTTGTGCCCAGCGGCCTGCCCGCCATTACGTTGCCGAATCTCGATCAATCGCTATGGCTTGGTCTGCTGCCTGCGGCGCTACTGATTAGTCTGGTGGGGTTTGTAGAGTCGGTGTCCGTGGCGCAGACCCTGGCCGCCAAGCGCCGCCAGCGTATCGACCCCAACCAAGAGCTGATCGCACTCGGTATGGCGAATCTAGGCGCAGGCGTTAGCGGCGGCTCGCCAGTATCGGGTGGATTCTCGCGCTCGGTGGTCAACTTTGAAGCTGGGGCGGCAACGCCGCTAGCGGGGGCTTTTACCGCGCTCGGGATTGTGTTGGCGACGTTGCTACTCACCGATCTGCTGGCCTTTTTACCCACCGCCACGCTGGCCGCCACGATTATCGTGGCAGTGGGGACGTTGATTGATTTGCCTGCGGTAAAGCGAACCTGGCAATACTCACGTAGCGATGGCGTGGCAATGGTCGCCACTTTGTTGCTGACCCTTCTGCACAGTGTGGAAGTGGGCATTATCAGCGGGGTAGTACTCTCACTGGGGCTACATCTATACCGCACTAGTCAGCCCCATAGTGCCGTAGTAGGGAGGGTGCCAGGTACCGAGCATTTCCGGAACGTGAAGCGCCATGAGGTAGAAACCGACGAACATGTCGCCCTGCTACGCATCGATGAAAGCCTCTATTTTGCCAACGCCCGCTATCTGGAAGATACCGTGATGACACTGGCCGCCCGCTCGCCGTCGCTCAAGCACATCGTGCTGACCTGTCAGGCGGTGAATGTCATTGATGCTTCGGCTCTCGAAAGCTTGGAAGCTATCAATGGGATGCTAAATGATGCCGGTGCCATACTTCACCTGGCTGAAGTGAAAGGGCCGGTGATGGATCGCCTAAAGCATACGGCGTTTTATCACGAACTCACTGGCCAAGTGTTTTTCACCACCTACGACGCTTGGCGCGTTTTACACAAACAAAGCGGTGTACTCTCTTCGCCGACTTTGGCCACCAGCTAGGAGAGTCTGCGCAGTAGCTAGCAGCAACCAATCTAACCCTTTTGTTGACGATCTATCAGGTCGATTAACTTCAAAAACCGTGATTTCATGATCGATCAGTGATCTTGCCCAGCAGCAGAAGACTAGTTAAGACATTACACTGAGACTAGATGACTCATGGCAAGGCAAGCAGCTTAGATCCAGAAGATTCGTATCCGCTACTCCCAAAACAAGGCCTAGGTCCAGCAGCGTCAAAGCGCGAGCAAACCCTGGCCAAGAAGATGGAAGAGATTAATATTGCAAAAAAGCCGCAGTCTAATTTGTTAAAAGCCTGAAGTAGAGTACGCCTCTCTCTATCAACATCGTAAGGCATTCAGCGCATGTGCACGGTTCTCGGCATCGCCCGGCGGACTATAGTGGACCCTGAAATCAAGACACTGGTTTAAGATATGCCGAGGCCGATTTCGAAGGGACCAGAGATGTCGAAACAGAAACGTAACACCCACTCACCGGAGCTGAAGGCCAAGGTCGCCCTGGAGGCTGTCCGTGGCCTGAAGACGGCGAACGAAATCGCTCAGGAATTCGGTGTCCACCCTGTGCAGGTCGGTCAGTGGAAGAAGGCCCTCCTGGCGGACTCCGCCTCCTTGTTCGACAAGAAGCGCGGGCCAAAGCCAAAGCCCGAGTACCAGTCAGACGAGAAGCTCTACGGGGAAATCGGCCGTCTGAAGATGGAGCTCGACTGGCTGAAAAAAAATCCGGAATCAACCTGCCATGATCCGCCGCGGCTGGATCGACGCGGCCGACCGAGTGCCGCTGCTCCGCCAGTGCGCCCTGGCAGGGGTCGCCAGGTCCACCGTTTACGCTCAACGGCAGCCAACGGAGCCTTCCGAGCAGGATGTCGAACTCTGCCATGCGATCGATGAGATCTACACGCAATGGCCGTTCTACGGTAGCCGCCGGATGGTCGTGGAACTCGGTCGCCATGGCTTTCGCGTCAATCGCAAGCGCGTGCAGCGGCTGATGCGCGGCATGGGGTTGGCAGGTATGGCGCCGGGCCCCATGACCAGCCGGCCGCATCCTGAGCACAAGGTCTACCCGTACCTGCTGCGCGGCGTGTCGATCACACGCCCCAATCAGGTGTGGAGTACCGATGTGACGTACATTCGGGTGGCGCGCGGCTTCGTGTACCTGGTCGCCATCATCGACTGGTATAGCCGCAAGGTGCTCAGCTGGCGGGTGAGCAATACCATGGAGGCGTCCTTCTGCGTCGACGCCTTGGAAAGCGCCCTGCGGCTACATGGCACGCCGGAGATCTTCAACAGTGACCAAGGCTCGCAGTTCACGAGCCAGGCCTTCACGGGGGTGCTCAAGCAAGCCGGCGTCGCCATCAGCATGGACGGCCGTGGGCGCGCGTTCGACAACATCTTCGTCGAGCGGCTATGGCGGACGGTCAAGTACGAGGACGTGTATGTGAAGGGCTATGCGAGCTTGGGAGAGCTGACCCTCGGCCTATCCGCGTACTTCTCGTTCTACAACGCCCAGCGGCCTCACCAATCGCTGGAGAACCAGACCCCGGACACCGTGTATGCGTTGGGGACTGGCGGCGGTGCCGCCATTCCCGATCACTTTGGTCATCAACGTGACACCGCTCAGGACCATGACACAGGGCAGCGCTGTGCAGCTGCAGCCAAGGCCGAGACGATAACTTAAATCGGGACGTTTTCTGTCTTGACGATGGGGTCCACTTTAATCATCGGGGATGCCGGCACGCCAGCAGCGCTCGTGATCTCGAGTCCAGGACTTGGGCAAGTACAAGGCGCGATCTAAAAAGGCGTGCCCTGCCTGACTGGCATAGAGAAGAAAAACACCGATCTGACTATTCTCGACACGGCCAGCGGTACCACTGTACTGACGCTGAACACCCGCCGAATGCTGACCTTTCTTGATAAACTCTGTCTCATCCAGGACCAAGACACCGTCAGGCGAACCCAACGTATCAATGACCCATTGGCGGAGAACAGCGCGTGCCTCTTCCGCATCCCAACGGGCGCGATCCAGAAGATACTGCACCCCGTCTGGCGTGGGATCCACGAGCAACTCGGCAAGATGCCAGCTATTCTTACGTTCGCACTGACTGACCAGTCCCTGGATATAGCGTAGAGCACGATGGCGCGTTTCCGAACGCGAAAAAATAGGGCCTAACCGGCCAGCTAAGTCATCGACTGATGCTGAGACAGAGAGAGCCAGCTCCTGCATTCTTCACCTTGTGATCGGGTCCAAATCAATCACATATACCCGCCTCATTCACGAGGTTGCTGATTGAGCGGTCTGAAGGTCCTGGCTGGTGGCATCGCTCATCAAGATTGACTTCTTCAGCGCGAATGGTCGTTGAGTAATGCCAGAATGCTGACTCTTTCCCGCTTTCTTATAGCTAGCTGGAATCAATTGCGACCGTCCAAGCAGCCGTGATCGCCGCCCGCCGCTCCGGTCGCTCGCTTTCTGATGCCGTGGTGGTCTCGCAGGAGCGTCAGCTCAGTGCGGTCAGCTTCGGCAGCCCCTTCAGCAGCGTCGGCCACCACTTGTCGGCGGCGGCCCCCAAATGAACGGTGATTCGCCGAGCGTGCAGCCTCAGCGTGGCGGCGACCTTCAACACCTGCTCGCGCATCCGGCTGAGACTCCAGCCCTGCCGGGTCTGCCGTTCCAGCAGGCAGCGCAGGCCATGCAGGACCTGGTAGGCGTAGAGACTGAGCAGCAAGCTCACCTCGTTGCGCGCCATCACGTCCTGAACGGTGGAGGCGCCGCGATCCGTCGACGAGAGGTGCACGTCGAGCGCCGACTTCACCTCGCCCATGTGCGCCTCGGCGCTGCCGCGCTTGCGGTAGAGTGCCAGGACCTTCTCCGGCGGCCAGTCGAACTTGCCGAGGTTGGTGACCAGGAAGAAGGCATGCAGCAGCAGGTCATCGGGGCGTTCCTGCACCACCAGCACGACGCGACGCGGTGCCGACCAAGAGCCCGCTTGATACTCCAGATCGTGGCACCACTCGCGAGGCTGCTCGGGTGGCCGGCCAGGTGGCCGCTTCAGAAGTGGCGCTGCCAACTTCTGCAGGCCAGTGTGACTGCGCAGCCGGCCCAGGTACTCGATGCCGCGATCTTCCAGCGCCGCCAGCGTGTCGTTGTCGGTAAAACCGGCGTCGATGCGCACGCGAACCTGGGCGCCGGTGCTCTCGTTGAGTCGCCGCACCAGATGCGGGATCCAGGTGTCGGCGTTCTCGGCCGGGCCGGCGTTGCCCTCGCGCAGCAGGCCACCCACCATGTCGCCGGTCTCGGCCAGCGAGGCGACCAGCGGCGAGTAGATGCGGGCCCCATACAGGCCATGATAGGCCGACCCGCCCTGGTGGCCATGCACCTCGATCGGCAGGCCATCGATGTCCAGCGTCAGCTGCCTGGGACGCTCACCGTTCTTCAGCGAGGTCAGGCGCCAGACCACCAGCCGCAGTAGGCCTTCATGCACGGCATCGATATTGTCGTTGCGGCCAAGGCAGCTCAGCAGCCGCGACAGCGTGGCTTGAGACGGCCGGTGCTGGGCCAGGGGCGTCATCCCTCGCGCATCACTGCAGGCCAACTGCCAGAGCGGGTCGCGGCGCAGCGTGTCGGTATCGCTAAGATCGATCCAGCCCATCGCCCGTTGCAGCACCAAAGTCCGCAACTGACTGGCCAGCGAGTGGTGGATGCGTAGCGGGTTGCGGAGGTCGACCAGATTGTCTTCCAGCGCCTCGACCACGCCGCTGTTGTCGAGGGCTTCACGCAGCAGCAGAGCGCCGCTGTCGCTGGTGGTGCGCTGGCCGCTCAGCTCAACACGGACAGAGCCGTTGCACGAGGGCGACCATGTCGTTAGGGTTTCACCCATGGCGGATGGCTCTCTTGGTTCAGGTTCTTGGCGGAACACACTGAATTTTCAAGAGAATACCATCCGCTATCTTCGTTTTCAGACCGATCTCATGAATAAGCCGGGATATACTGTAGCTTATTTAGTTACGGCTGTAGTACTAGTACCTGAATCCGTGAGACCGACCTTCTAAAACGTTTCTAACCTACTGAACTACATGGCAATATAGTCGATACTGCCATTTGCCCGTACACTGCCATGCCCAACGTCAAGTTCCGCGCCAGTCGCCGTACCCCTACCAGCCATGCCGGCCTATCTATTATTTGCCAATGACTTGCAGACTCGCACCGCGACTTGGTCGACCACTCTCTTGTCGCTGGTCGAAGCACCCATCATCGCCGAAAAGGGGCACGCCTGCCTGGATATCGATACCTTCGTCATGGACAACAGTAACTCGAAGAAAGAAGGCGTTTCGCCAACCCATCACAAGATCGATGGCTACACGCCGATCGCCGCCTACCTGGGCAACGAATGTTGGTGTCTGGGCCTGGAATTGCGTCCTGGCAAGCAGCGCCCCATGAAGGAGAGCAACGCCTTCCTGGAGCGGGTGCTGCCCCGTGCCCGAGGCTTAACTGAACAGCCGATGCTGCTGCGAGAAGACAGTGGCTTCGACAGCAAGACCCATTTGGCGTTGATCGAGTAACACCGCCAGGCCTTTGCCGAAGACGGACGCCAGCTCGACTATATCGTCAAGTGGAACCCCCGGGATTCGGCCAAGGCCGATTTGTCCACCTGGTGTGCTGTCGCCGAGGATTACTGGCAGGAAGAGCGGCCCGGAAAATGCTGGGCGGCGTGGGTGCAGAGCGTCTCGATCACGGTCGACAAAGTCGAGCATGTGATCAAGCGCGTGATGCGCCTGGTGGAGCGCACCGCCGATCGGGATGGCCAATTGCTGCTCGAACCGGCGTATGAGCTGGAAGGCTGGTGGGCCAGCCTGGACAAGTCGCCTGAAGCGGTGATCAAGCGCTATCAGGCACATGCCACCCACGAGCAGTTCCATAGCGAGATCAAGACCGATCTCGATCTGGAGCGGTTACCGTCGGGGAAGTTCGCCACCAACGACCTGATCCTGCACCTCGCCCAACTGGCCTACAACATCCTGCGGCTGATGGGTCAACTAGGCATGACCGGCGAGCTAAGTCCGGTCCGCCATCCCGCAAAGCGACGCAGAATACGCACCGTATTACAGGAACTGGTGCATCGCGCCGCTCTGGTGATCCATAGGGCGAGGCAGATCACCCTAGACTTCGGGCAGGATATTGGGCGTATGACGGTGCTCAACACCCTGCACACTCGGCTGCGTTACCCGAGAGGGTCACCATGCTGATCGTCTGTCGGACAAGGCAGCCAGGCAGCGGGCTAACGGACACCGTTAGTCAGAATCACCGTGCCCGGCCGGTGGAAATGCCTGACAAAACAGATCGTCGTCGTCGACGACGCAACAATAGTCGGCCCTCGCAGGCATGTGTTGGTCGATTGAGACGGTATCGGTGGTCAAAAAATGCTTGCTGGCGGTGATGGGGAAAGTATCGACGCCGCCATCACGGATTCAGATAGTACTTCAGCCGTAACTGCATAAGCTACAATGCATGTGATTGATATGAAAGCGATCACAGGGTGAAGAATGTAAGAGCTTGATCTCTCTGTCTCAGCATTGTTGGATGACCTGGCAAAGCGGTTAGGCCCTCTCTTTCCGCGTTCTGAGACGTGCGATGCCCTACGCTATATTCAGGGGCTTCTCAGTCAGTCAATGGTTCGGACAGTTTCATGACGCGATAGCGCCGTAGTGGCACATCTCGTCAAAGTCGGGTCGGGATTTTATACGATTAAAGTCCAGACCGAAGTAGGAAGAAAAGCGTTTCAGCAGATGCGCGTTGGCTTTGCGGGTTCGCCAGCGGGCGATAGAGATCAAGCCGTCAGGAAATAAACTACCGGGTATCCGCCACTGCCAAGGTCTGTCACTCCCTATCCAGGGATCGGGAGGAAGCTATAATCACTTCAATCGGCAAAAAGCACGGCATATGGTGGGCGGCTTATTGCTTGAGTCCAGGAAAGCTAGGGCAGTTAAAAGTTGCCCTAGCTAGTGGGGCTATTAATTCAGGTGATCACGAATACCACTCCCAACACGTCGACCTTTGATCCAGTTCGCGGGGCTGAAGTAACTTCCATTTCTTTCAACAACGAGTGCGCCGATTATCGGAGTGAAGATAGCTAGAAGCACCATGGCTTGGCCTCGGCTCGAACGCCTTTGAGCTGCTGTTTTACCGCTTGGGTTTAGCATTTGGATGAAGTTGAGCACCCAGATGAGGGAGAGTGGAAGCTTGGTTGCTAATGCCAGCGTGGTTCTTCCTATATCACAGCCGTTTAAGACATGAGTGTTTCTTGCTACTTTTACTAGAAGCCATAATGAAATCGCGCAGCCTAGTCCCAAGCCTACGGTTGGGTTCGCCCCCATCCAGTTAAATAAAATCATTATGCCGAAACCTGAAGCAGGCACTAAAAACGTTAGCCCTAAGTCGTCAAAATCTTGAAAGACGATGATTGATCTGTCTTCGCCCCATCCTTTGACAATGCCAATAATGACGACAATGCAAGCCGCCGCTAAGAGGATTGTTTTCAAGTCCATTGGTAGCTTCCCTTACTAGAGCGCAGTTTGTTTAGGTATTTCGATGTGTATGGCATGCCTTAGTGGCAGCGCAAAATACCGAAGGATTATGCGTTAGCTTTTATAGGCGTGCAACTGACTTATCATAAGTGAGAAACTTGCCAATAGGCGCATTGATTCCCCTGTTGCAATTCTAATGGCTAGTTATCGTGTCCTAGCTGATTTTTTCACCCGCTTAGCGCCTGTTGATCTTTCACATGGGTAGCCATAAAAAGCCGCAGGCCAAGGCCACCATGCTTTCGTAGTTTCGCTTCAGTTTATCGTATCGCGTCGCTATGGCGCGATACGGTTTCAATTGAGCAAAAGCATTCTCGGCAAGATGCCGATAGCGATATAACCCTCTGTCCAGGCTGGTATCTCCCTTTTTCGAGTTACGCTTGCGTGGAATCACAGCCTCCATGCCCTTTGCCTTAACCTGCTCACGGATACGCTCGCTGTCATAGCCTTTGCCAGCCACCAGCGAATCACCTGACGGCAAGTCGTTAATCAATGCCTGGGCTTCTGTGCTGTCGTGAACCTCATCGCCCGTCATCCTGAAGGTAAGGTATAGGGAAGGCCAAAAGCGTCAACGACCAGATGAGTTTTGCTGGTGTTGCCTGCACGGCTTTTACCAATGGCTTCTGTCTCATCGGTGGCGGCCCATGCACTGTCCTGGGAGCCATCAATGAATAGTCACTCGACATCCAGATCCTCCACCTGCGCCTTGAAAAGCATCATCAGTTTTCCAGCTGCTGACCAGGCTTTAAAGCGCTTGTAGACAGTATTCCAAAGCCCAGGCGCCTCTGGCAGATCCCGCCACTGGCAGTCAGCGCGCATTCGGTAAAGAATGCCTTCCACAGTGGTGCGCAAGTTGGCCTTGTCATAAATACCTTGTTGAAGCAGGATAGGTTTTAGCTTCGACCAGTGTTCATCCGTGAGCATTTGTCGTGGCATCGCAGGCTCGCAGTTTGTTGGCGTGAGAACCTCTATTCTGCGAGCTTGTCCCTATCCTGCCAAATCATCTTCGCTAAAACGTCAACACGACCTAGTAGAGTTTGTGCGAGTGGATCACATTGACTGGGTTTTCCTGGTCATCGATGGTGGCTTGCTGCATGTCGGTCAAGGTTTTAGACCATACCATGAGAGTGGCATTGGTCGGCCAAAGCACCCGAATACTGTTCGACCACTGCTAGTGAAGCTCAAAGTTCCCTGAATTGGTCGCTGCTTTGATCAAGATCTCGGCGCTGCAACTGGGATGAAATTCGATATTGGTGTCCAAATTCTGTTCAGCGCTTTCAGATGGGCTCCTACACGGCGGCATGCGTGCCGGCCGCAGTGGGGGCTTGCGCTTTACCGCCTTCAAGATGTCCAAAAGCCGGCATTACCCAATAGAAGTCCGATACCCCAGCTTTCAGTACGGCTCCGAGCTTCAACAGGGTATCTCTTTATAACGAGGACACTGTAACCATACTTTAAAGTGTAGGAACCACGATTTGAGCCTGCTTCATTCACTGAGCTGACCCACAAATGGAAGAAACCGTATCTCCTAGAATTGCCACATGCAATGGCTCTAATAAATATTGAACTGAGTAGCCAACGTGGCCCCTAGCGAATCCGTCAGTCGTTTCGAAAGCGTCGATTTTAGTGCATCCGTTTCTTGCCAACCAGTGATCCCGCCCATCGAATGGCGGCCTTTCTTGCGGATAGTCATATCATTCATGAACCAATAGATCGAAGCTGGCGTTATATCAGCACTCACTGAAAACCTGATCTTGGCCAACATCTGACGTATAAAAAACCGCCAAACGAAATCCGCTGGCGGCATTAGGGTGGTTTCATACCGACTACTATTGTGGCTGTAACGTGGGTCCTTCCGGTCGCCAGAAGAGATTTTGACCCAGACGGCTAAAGCCCCAACCGTTGGTGCGGCTAAACGCCCGTTGTTGGTTATCGGCCATCGCACTCTGTCCATCGGCATCACGAACATAGCGAGCTAGCGTCATCGCGGCCGGCTGGCCATACCGAGCCCCAGGTGAGGCACATGTCCATACATGGCGCAGCATGATCGCCAGGTCAGGCGCATGCTGATCCAAATACGCCAGCCCGTAGGCGCAGGCTTCCAAGGTAAACGCATCGTGGCTGCAGAGTTTCCAGGCGGCGTTCGGTTTGCCTTTCGAATCGTATGTGTAGGTTTTGCCAATATCGTGCAATAACCCCGCGACGAAGCACGTTTCCTGCATGAGGCGTGATGTGTCAGGCTCGTTAAGGCGCAGCATCGCCACGGCATTGTTGGCCACATCCAGCGAATGCTGCAGCAAGCCACCCGGATAGGCGTGGTGATACGACACGCTCGCCGGGGCGTTTAAAAAGGCCTCCATGCGATCCTGGCGTTCCAACACGCGCGTCAAAAACTCACGCAGATGCGCTGAGTGCAGCGACTGAGCAGTTGATACGAGCTGGTCAAAGGTCTCCCGCACTGGGCAGTAAACCCGGGGTAACGATTGTAGCGTTGCCAGCGAGGCCACTTCGTCTTGCGTCGCTGGGCGAAATTCGTGGAGCATGAACGGGCTCGACAAGCCCTTAACGCCGGTGGCGGTCACCGTATCCAGGTGACCGATGCGCTCGGGTACCGACGTTTTATCCAAATTCAGCAGCGCCACGTGATCCCCCTCGCAATCACTTAACCGCAGTTTCAAGAAAGGCGTTTTCACATCATCAAAAAACACCACGCGTCCTGTGAGCCGGTAGGTGCCCGTGAAAGAGCGGGCAAGATGGGGAGGGTGAGCAGGGCGGTGAGCATCAAGCGGTTTCATGGGAACCCTCCTTCCGAGAAGTGACAGGACGGGTGTTGCCGAGTAAACGCTCAAAGGCCGAGCCATCCATGCGCGTGGCATTAGGAACGTAGCGTGAGTAGACCTTAAACAGCATCTCGGTGGAGCTGTGGCCCAAAACGCGGGCGACCCATTCCGGGTTTTCCCCCGAGGCCAGGAAGAGCGTCGCGGCGGTATGACGGGTTTGGTAGGGCCGCCGCTTGTTCAGCCCAAGGGCTTTCATAAGCGGGTACCACACCCGCTTGGTGACGTTGTTGTGGTCCAGTGGCTGCCCTAACTGATTACAGAACACGTACGCGCTCTTATGCCCGGTCGCCGCGTACTGCGTTTTGAGGGCGTCATATACCTGACCGAACATCGGGATTTCTCGTTGCGAGCCGTCCGTTTTGGTGTACTCCGTTTCCCCGTTGATCAGTGTCTCGCGCACCAGGATTTCCCGCTTGGCAAAATCAACGTTTTTCCATTTGAGACCGTCAATCTCGCCGGTACGCATCCCGGTAAAAAAGCGCACGGTGTAATAGTTTCGATAATCCGGGCGGACGTTATCGATGATGCGCTGCACCTCTTGCAGGGAGAACGGCTCGATATGGGTTTTCTGCAGCTTTAACGGCTTGATGTTCTTGTAGGGCGTTTCGAAATCAAAACGCTCTGCCGCCTCATCCAACACCATCCGCAAAATGGTCATGTGGCTGTTGATCGTCTTGGGCGATATTACCCCCGTGGCACTGCGTCCTTTGCGTTTGGCCAGCTTGGCCCGAAACCCCATGATGTCGGCTTTGGTGATGTCACCCATCGCTTTTTGACCAAAGGCCGGAATGAGTGAACTGTCGAGAATCGAGCTGACGTTGCGAACATGCGATGAGCGCCATTGAATCTTGCTCTCTTCAAACCACTGCGCCGCAAAGTCGCTGAACAGGGGAGTGTCTGTCTCTAAGGCTTCGTCAGCTTTAGAAGCTAGCGACTCCTGAGAACGTTCGTTTTTTAATTTCTGCAAGTTGCTGCTGTTAGGAAAAAAATCAGCATAGACAAAGTCGCCAAGCAGCATTTTTGCTTCCATACGCTGAAGAAGGCTCTCTAACTGCTTGCGATTCTTGGCGTTGTCGTCTAGCAATGTTTGTTCTCGAAAGCGTTGGCCGTTATAGCGGAAGTCGATAAACAGCTTTTTGCTTTCCTTGCGAGCGCGAACTTTACCCATGGCACATGCCTCCGTTTGCCATCGGAATTGCAAGCTCTTGCTGGCGAGCGGTTGTTTGCAGCATTTCTTCCTGAATGACTTCCCAGATATAGAGGATTTTCCGACGCCCAAAGGGGCGGATATAGTGAGTGCCTTCAATCAGAACGCTATCTTTGAGTTGCTGACGAATCGTACGCGCATCGTATTTGATGCGGGCAGCAAGCTCTTCCGTTGTCAAAAATGTAACGTCCATGCGATTATCTCCTCTAAAGTGATCAATTGATAATTTCGTTAATCGCTCTATAGGAAATATATACGCTCATTTGATTATTTCAAGGGCTTTTTGATAATTCTTTTAATCTTTTTTGGGGATTGGGATGATTAGGTATCACTTAAAGGAGCTAATAGCGGACAAGGAGTTTGCAGAGAGGCGAAGAATTACGATCGGGGAAATTGCCAAAGAGACAGGGATTAATCGAATGACGCTGTCTAAGATCATCAACCATCCAGGGCATAGTACGGTGACGGATAACCTAGATAAGCTCTGCTACTACTTTGACTGTGAAATTGAGCAGCTAGTAACGCATATCAAGGAAGTTAAAGCGCCAGATGACGCGGCTATACCAAAAGACTAAGCGTTGGTGAAATCAACGGAGATAAAAAATGCGCGCTAGCCCGGATTTCTCACAGGGTATAAAAGAAAGCGGCTGAAAGTGCTATGATTTCAAGAACCTAACCAATCCATCAAGCACCAACAGCCGCTTCCAAAATGGTACCTGAAAARCTGACCTTCTCGCCACTCTCACGCCGCCAAATTGAAGCCGACTTCTCCGGGGGCCACATTACGTCGGACGCCGGATTACTCCTGCTTCGTGAAGTCGATAAACAGCATCGCCTGACACGCCGCTTGGCCRCCGTGCTTCATGATCCCCGCGCACCGGAACAGGTTCGTCATAAGCTCGACACTYTGGTTCGTCAGCGGGTGTTCGGTGTCGCCGCTGGCTAYGAAGATTTCAACGACCATGAGGCCCTGCGCTATGATCAGGCCCTTCAGACAGCRCTCGGTGAAGAGGATACGCTGGCAGGCAARTCGACGCTGTGCCGGGTGGAGCAGAACGCCGATCGGCAAGCMATAGTGAAGGCCCATGAGTTGCTSTGGCATCACTTCATTGAACAGCATGACGAACCACCCAAGGAGATCGTGCTGGACTTTGATGGCACCGACATCCCCGTGCATGGCGAGCAACCCGGCAAGTTCTTTAACCGTTATTACGATCACCACTGYTACTTCCCRCTGTATGTCTTCTGTGGGCGCCACTTACTGGTGAGCTATCTGCGCAYCAGTGACCGCAGCGACAGCCGCCATAGCTGGGCGATCCTCGCCTTACTGGTACGCTTTATCCGTCAATACTGGCCCGATACGCGYATCGTGTTACGRGGTGATAGCCACTTTTGTCGTCCCCGGATGCTGAACTGGTGTGATCGGCATCACGTCGACTACATCGTGGGAATCGCMAAGAACAGCCGGCTGCTCAAGGAAGTGGACGTCCCCATGATGCTGGTGCGCAAGACCCAATGGCAGGTGGGAGGGAAAGTAGCGGGGACGTTCCGCTTCCAGTATCAAGCMCACTCCTGGAAATACCCACGCTGGGTGGTGGCCCGTCTGGAAGAAGGCGAGCTGGGCTCTAATCCCCGGTTTATCATCAGTTCCCGTTACGATGACGGCTTCAAGCTTTACTACGAGCAGTACTGTGCCCGGGGTGACATGGAGAACCGGATCAAGGATCAACAACTGAGCCTGTTYGCTGACCGKACCTCCAGCACGCACTGGTGGGCCAATCAGTGGCGGCTRATCTTGTCGGGCTTCGCTTATACRCTGTTCGAGCGGTTACGGACTTACCTGAAGCACACGCCCTTCGCGCGCATGAGTCCGAGCAACCTGAGGCTCAAGCTCATCAAAGTAGGCGCGGTCATCATCCGCAATACGCGTCGAATCCGCGTACTCATGAGTGACAGCTACCCCTATAAAACGGCGCTATCCGATCTCGTCAGGCGGTTGGTGCCGAACTGACTGCTCGGGCKCCCCCGGCCCGACGCAATGGGGGGAAGGGGGAGGTGTGTCTGAACGACGAAAAGTGGTTAAAAAGTAGCCGATGTAAGTCGAGCCAATAGGTGTTTAGCGGTGTTAGCCTGAGTGCGGTACTGGCTGAGGTGCTATGAGAAATCCAGGTTAGAGAGGCTTTTAGAAGCCTTCACGGCGATATACAGGAAGAAGGTCCATGACCCTGTATAGCTCACCTACATACGCAATACTCCCTTATTTCCACCAAATCAATATAAAAAACACCTTTTTCGATTGTAATTTATGATCGACTATCGATTTTACGATAGTTAATAACGATCATGCATTTTATTTCGTAAAAATATAAACCGCTAAGTAATTGATATCAATAAACATGGTATCAAAATCCGCGCGGCTTCCTTAAAAAAGTGCTTTTTAGGGCTTGACAGATCAAAAAGTAACCGTTCCACAAAATTGACTTTTAGTTTTGGAAAGGCTTTAATGCTCCCCAGTTAACCACATACGGCAGAGGATTTATGGAATTAGATTATGAGATTGAAATAGCGGAACCTAAAAAGTTTATGTTTGATATCAATATAAAGTTCGTTATTGATGGCAACCCGCATACGATCCGTATAGAAGACGTATTAGGCGGTGATTATGCTTATGATAAGTATGAAGATATCAATGAAGACGGTATTTTTGAAATAACTATTGACCCTAATAAAATACTAGGCTTTATAAGAGATCCATTTAAAGTGGTTATAAGACCGCCTAATGATATCGAGAATTATAGTTTCTTTATGTTTAGAACATTGACCTTAATTGATAGCGATTATAGTTATATTGCCATCAACAAATTGAAGTCAAAGATAGATACAGGTGAAGATAAAGAGCTTGAGTTGTTTAAGCTACTAAAAAATATCATTGAGGTTGGCTTCAACTTCCTTGAGAAGCATATTGAGAAGAAGCGGGTGGAAGAGCAGTTCAGTAAAAAAGGGCAGAGCATCCGAGCTTTATAGCTGAATTATAAATATAGACTTACTTAAAACTCTAAAAGGAGAAATGAATGAATGTAATTAAGAAAAAATATCCAGATTTAATTAAAGGTATGATTACTGAAACGGAAGATAACGGTAAACACCTTGCTGTTGTCATGAGTCCAGAAGATAAAGAATTTTGCCTTATATATGGTATCAGTAGAAAAGGAAGCATTATGTCTTCTGTGTCTACTATCAAGCGGGAAGAACCAATTCAGGGCGATTTTGAGCCATTTATTGACTATCTGGTTCAGCAGATTGAAGCCAAAGAAAATAAGACTCTCAATGTAGATGAGCAGGTTTTTATTAAAACTGAGCTCAATCAATTTCTAATGATTGAAATTGAAGGGTATATCAATGCAGCTAGTCTTACAGAAGAAGATTTTGAATAATTAAATTTAAAAATAAAGAAGGTGGTATTTAGCTACCTTCATAAAAGGAGAGGCTATGACAAAAAATAAAGAAAAAGAGGAATGGTTTGTTGATTTTACTTCAGATTTTATTATTGATGAATATTATTATAAAAATGTTAGTGTCCATCACTTAAAACTAGTAATTGCTTGCCGTGTTAAGCATAGAGAGTTATCAGATAAAATATTTGAAGCAGTGTGTTCTAAACTTGCCTTGAATGTAGAAGCAGCATAATTATTTAAATATTAAAAGTAATATAATAGTTTTAACAATTCCGTTAAAGCTAATAGAGAAGCTTTGTCTAAAAAAGGAGAATAACTATGAATTTTAAAGTAAAACAACGTAATAATATGAGTGATGTGGTAATTGCATTTTTAAAAAATAAAATAGAAATTGAAGATATGGATGTAAAGAGTTCTATTACAGTTATTAAATTCTTGCTCAACAAAGAACATATGGAAATGGAAGTATGTAGCCAAGATGACACTTATAATTTTAAATATGCTAAAGGTGGTTGCTTAGATAAATTGCTAGATGAGGATATTGATAAAGACAATGTATCTTTATTGCTTTATTTAGCTGTTATGGATAAGGCATCAAGTAAGATTGAAGATTTAATGTTAGAAGCTATTGAGTCAGTAGAAGAAGTACAAGTTTAATAAATACTTAGCGAGTGGGCTTCAGTAATTCCGCTGGAGCCCAAAAATAAGGAGAATAATATGGAAGATGAAGTTTATGAGTTTGTTAACGAAGCGAAAGTTGTTTTCAAAGATGAAAGAACCGTAATCGTTACTTACGGAGGTGAAAGCAGAGAAATCAAGTTGAGTATTTGGTTAGGTTTATATCGAGTGCCACAGTCTCACGATGTTTTACCTAAAAAAATGATACTTGATTTAACTAACCACTTCATAGGTGAAGATGATAAAAAGGAAGCGATTTATATAGCTGAAAATTGTGTTTACGGGGATATGGTGACACAGCAGTTAGGAATTCGTTTCGCTGAATAGAAAGTATAACCATCAAATTGAAGATATAAAAAAGGAGAAAAATATGACGAACAGTTTTCTAAAAAGATATAAGAAAGGTTTTATATACATGTTACACATAAATGAGCTCGCAAAGATTGATTTAGATGTATATCTAAGAATTTTAAATATAATAAAACTTCAAGAAAGTGATGTTGCTAGTAGTGGTGTTGTTTTAATAACGTCTTTAAAAACAGATGTATTCAGGTGTTCCCATGATAATGATGATGATTCTATACGTGTGATTAGTTATGAAGGAAACCGAGCTAACTATATTGCAAGCAAAAACAGAGAAGAATTTAAGCAACTATTGAAGAGTGTTGCTTTAGCTTCATTGAGTAAGCATTTAAAAATTAACCTATAAAAAATATATCATACAAAAAGGAGAGCTACTATATGAGCGAAAATTTTGAAGACTGGCTAAAGAGGCATGATATAGCACAAATAGACGAAGAAACTAGAAGAAAGATGCTTGATGATGCTGATGAAGATATCTCTTTTGAAGACAATAAAGATTAACTTTAAAGTTCTTTAACAGTGTTTAATAATTAAGTTATATTGATTTTATAAGTAAAAATATTATAGCGACAATATAAACAATAATTAAGGAACTTTTAAAGGTTAAAGTTGTTTAATAAATAACCAAAATAATATAGGAGAATAATTATGATAGATAGATTTAGAATACAGTATGATTTAGATAAGTTTGTCTCAATTACAGGTAAACAGATTGGAGCAGATATAGCTTACGTGGATACGTTAACAGATGAAAAGTTAGCAGAGGGTAGAGTGAATCTTGAATTCAATGAGTATGTAGAAATTGAAACACCAGCCCTTGATGTTATAAATCAAGCTTCAGAAGTGTTTACCCACGGTGGTTCTGAAAGGGCTACTTATAGAGCAGAAAGACTTTTAGAAAATATCGGTGATGATTTACCTAGTCACGTTCGTTTCAATGCAGTCGAGAACAATATCACACCGAAAATAGAAAGTGCTTTCATAAATGAGTTTGAGAAAGAAGGCTTCGCTATTTATGAGTTAGATATTGATGTTGACGGTAAACAATACCAAGCTGTATTGAACCTTGCCAAAGACGAAGATGGTGAATATATTGTATCAAAAGATGGTGATTCATATGATATAGCTGGTGGTTTCGATGGCACAAACAAAGAAATCAAAGAAGCAGTAGAGAACGATATTAAAGCTCTTTATGGTGAAAAGGCTTATGAAGAAGGTTATGGCTTGAAAGCAACTGAAGCAGTTTTAGATATTCTTGAAAAGAAAATTGACACAAGGCTTGAGCATGACCAAATACCAGAAGAACCGAAGCAGAAACAGAAAAAAACCTGAATCCGTGAGACCGGCCCCCGGAAGCACTTCTAACCCACTGACCTGCATGGCAATATAGCCATTATCGCCATTCACCCAGACAGTGCCATGCCCAACATAAAGTTCCGCGCCAGTCGCCGCACCCTCACYAGCCACGCCGGGCTGTCCATCATCGGGCAATGCTTCGAGATCGCTGGCGTCGACAGCATCGACAGCCGCTTCCCCACCACGCTGGGCATGCGCACCAGTGACGTGATCAAGAGCTACCTGGGCCTGCTGTGTCTGGGCATGAGCGACTATGACGCTGTCGAGAACTTCCGCCGCGACAAGCCCTTCCAACAACTGCTGACCCTGCAGAAGGTGCCGAGCGCGGCGACGCTGCGACAGCGGCTGGAAAAACTTGCCGCCAACGACCTGCAGGCGCGCACCGCCACCTGGTCCACGACCCTGCTGTCACTGATCGAAGCACCGATCACCGCCGAGACGACGCACGTCTGCCTGGACATCGACACCTTCGTCATGGACAACAGCAACTCGAAGAAGGAAGGCGTCTCGCGGACCTACCAGAAGGTCGATGGCTACACCCCGATCGCCGCCTATCTGGGCAACGAAGGGTGGTGCCTGGGTCTGGAACTGCGGCCTGGCAAGCAGCACACCATGAAGGAGAGCAACGCCTTCCTGGAGCGGGTACTGCCTCGCGCCCAATGCCTGACCAAGCAACCGATCCTGTTACGCGAGGACAGCGGCTTCGACAGCCAGGCGCACCTGGCGCTTCTCGAACAGCAACGCCAGGTCTTTGCCGACGAGGGGCGCCGGCTCGACTATGTCGTCAAATGGAACCCGCGYGGCTCGGCCACGGCTGATCGAGATACCTGGCTGGCGGTGGCGGCGGACTACTGGGAAGAGCTGCGTCCTGGCAAGCGCCAGGCGCTGTGGACGCAGACCGTCTCGATCCACGACGACAACAAGACCGAATACGTCGTCCAACGCGTGATGCGCCTGGTAGAGCGCACCGCCGATSGCGATGGCCAGTTGCTGCTCGAACCGGACTATGAGTTGGAAGGCTGGTGGACCAGCCTGGACGAGGCGCCGGAGGCGGTGATCAARCGCTACCAGGCGCATGCCACCCATGAGCAGTTTCACAGCGAGATCAAGACCGATCTCGACCTGGAGCGCTTGCCGTCCGGCAAGTTCGCCACCAACGATCTGATCCTGCATCTCGCCCAGTTGGCCTACAACATCCTGCGCCTGATGGGACAGCTGGGCATGACCGGCGAGCTGAGCCCGGTTCGCCACCCGGCCAAGCGGCGCCGGCTGCGCACCGTGCTACAAGAGYTGGTGCACCGTGCGGCTCTCGTGATTCACAAGGCACGGCAGATCATCCTCGACTTCGGGCAGGATATCGGGCGCATGACGGTGCTCAAGACGCTGCGGAGCCGACTGCGTTATCCACGAGGAACGCCATGCTGACCGTCAATCGGCGACACTCTATCCACAAGCAGTTCCAAGCGACACGCGATCGCCAGATATGTCGTGCCTGGCGGGTGGAAAGGCATGACAAAACGGGCCGTCAGCACCGATCAGCACGGTGGGTTTTGGCAATAACGGGCTTGCGAAAGCCAACTTGCACGGGGCGAATGATCAAAAAGTGCTCGCTGGCGGTGATAGGGAAAGTGTCGGCGCCGGCTTCACGGATTCAGGATAATTAAAGAAATACTATCTGCAGGCGGCGTAGCAATACCTGCGCACATTGATATGAAAGCTGGTCTTTGTCAGCAGTACTCTTCACACACTATTAGACAGGTTTGCAAGTTCGCAAGCGCCGTTGAAGTTATTTACCCTGACCAAGAGAGACCTGATGCGCCTTTATCAAGATACAGAAACCTCAATATTGATTTGCCATTAGTGATTGGTTCGGATGCGCATCACCCTAATGATATAGCACGGGCATATAATTGGGTAAAAATGTCACGCCCTTCCATTGAGGGTCTTAAGCTTGCACTAGTCGATGGCTCCTCTTCGATAATTCGTTCAGATGAAGAAACCTCAAACCCTAATCGTGCCTCGAATACGTTGTTACACTCCGTGAGAATAGAAAATGCTAAGTATGCCGGTCGCTCATCTCCACTAACAATCGAATTTAACCCGTGGTTGAATTCAATTATTGGGGGGCGAGGTAGTGGCAAATCATCTGTACTTGAATTTATCCGTTTAGGTATGGATAGAGGGAGAGATTTACGTGATTTAAGTATTGATAATGAAATTAGACGATCATTCGAAAGCTTCATTCAAGAGTCATCTGGCAGGGGTTCAGAGGGTGTTATGCTTGCCGGGACTCATATAAGTTGTATTTACTCGAGGGATAACATTTATTACTGCTTGACGTGGGCGAAGGAAAACGACCAAGTAAAAATTTCTCGCTTTGATGGAGACGCGTGGATCGCGGAAGAGGGTGAAGCGTATTCTCGATTCCCAATAAAGATCTTTAGCCAGAAACAAATTTTTAATCTTGCCAAGAATCCAAACACTCTTCTCAAACTGATAGATGAATCTTCAACCGTAGGATATCAACAATGGAAGATGGAGTGGAAGGATAAGTATGCTCACTTTCAAACACTGTGTAGCCAGAAAAGGGAGCTTCAGTCAAAACTGGCTAATAAAAGTATTCTTCTTGGTCAGCTCTCTGATGTAGAACAAAAAATTAAAACTATTGAGAAGTCAGGTCATTCTGAGATTCTAAAGAATTATCAGGATTTTAGATCTAAAAGAGCAGCTATTGACCACTATGAAGCAGAGGTTGAGGGGCTAAAAAACCAGATTAAGTCGATGATTGATTCATCTAATATTATTTCGTTTGATTCTGAAGCATTTAGTTTGGATGTTGAAAGTGAAAAAGAAGTCATTGATAAAATTCAAAGCTTGAATCAAGCTGCTTCCACTTTTAAAGCCCATATTAATAGCGCCATAGAGCAAATTGGTGAAGAAATAGATCAATTTAAGAGCTGGTATTCTCGATCAGACTTTAATCAAGCTCATGTTTCCGTGGAAGAGCAATATAATGCTCTCATAGCTGACTTGCAAAGCCAAGGGGTTGAAAGTCCTGATGAATATTCAAGGTTAATCAATCAAAGAGAAGTGATTAACAAATCTTTAGCGGAGCTGGGTGTTCTCGAGAAAGAAATCAATGAATTAACTGCACAGATAAATAATGCTTACCAAGAAATAATTGAATGCAGGAAAAAACTAACTGTAAATAGAATTAATTTTATAGAGAAAAATCTGGCTGGGAACTCGTCAATTCATATTGAGATCGCACCTTTTTCTGATGTTGATAATTTAGAGAACTCATTTAGGAACGTTATTGGTCGTCCAGATGGTGCATTTTCGGCAGACCTATTTGACCAGGATCGGGAGTGTGGAATTCTCTTTGATCTCAATAAGCAATTATCTTCTACACCGGGTTCGAGTGAATCTGAAAACCTCGATCCTTGGCTATCGAAAATACATTGTTTTAAGCAAGAAGTTTTTGATTTTAACAGTGGTAGTGTATTAAATACAAAGTTGGGTAAACGGTTTGTTGATTTTATGTCTTCGCTTCAGCCTCAAAATTTTGATTCCATAAGCACATGGTTTCCTGAAGACAGGCTGACAATAAAGTTTAATGATGGAAATAGGTTTAAAGATGTTTCACAAGGGTCAGCGGGGCAAAAAGCTTCCGCAATACTTTCGTTCTTATTGTCATATGGAACAGAACCGCTCGTTTTGGACCAACCTGAAGATGATCTTGATAATGGTCTTATAACAAGCTTAATAGTAACAAAACTTCATGAAAATAAGTCAGATAGGCAAATTATAGTTGTAACGCATAATCCAAATATTGTTGTGAATGGTGACTCGGAGTATGTGGTCGCGTTAGAAGACCGAGGTCAGATTAGTCCTGTAGCTTCTGGTGCATTACAAGAAGTAAATGTTCGAAGAAATGTCTGTGAAATAATGGAAGGTGGAGAGGTGGCTCTTCAACAACGCTATAAGAGGATGTTCAATGTTTAAAGCAAACCATGTGCTAATAAGTAAAAGTTAGCGGAAGCAGCAAACCTGTGCCAGCTTTTGAGGCGTTAAGAATAAGGTGCGTGATGAAGAGCCAAGGTGTGATATCAATATTGGTAGCATTAATTGGATTTGTAACATTCACCCTGTTGCTACTTAATGAAAAAATTGGAGTTTTAGGGTACTTTTCTTTATTATCACTACTTTCGTTTGTGTGCGTGGTTATTCCGGTTCTTAGTCGTCTTAAAGAGCTGGATGTTAGAAACTTAAAGCTTACACTCGAAAAAATTGAGCAAGCGAAGGGCGAGATTTATGCGAAGGAAGAATCTTTGAAAGAAACTTCTTATATATTATCGGAGCTGATAGCTGCTAATTCTACACTTATGGGTATGTGGGGTGATGAAAACTCATCAAAATATAGTAAGGCGCTAGTAAGGAATAAAATAAATAAACTTGGTGCAAGTTTAGATATTCCTAAAGATAAAATTGATGATTTGTTCAAGTATGAGCGCGCACTCAAAGAGTTGCAGAAATACAAAGGCGAGGAACGCGATAAAAAATGGCAAGAGTTCATAGATTTACTTCGGGTTGGCGCCGAGGAAAATACTTAACAAAGCCATGCACGGCTATGGCGCATCCTTTGAGGCTTCGACTTCACTCCAACACCACGCGTGTGGTGAACACGGGTTCTAATGCTTGTAGCTAGCAGGGTTTACGGCTTGATGGCTATCATGTGCGCTCAGGCGAGTTTATTAAATGAGCGTGCGGTAGCAACCATTCTGTCACTATAGATTCAATAGGAAGAACGCTAATGTCATTAACGCAACTGCTGGTTCCCACCTATACACATATGCTTGGTGCGCTTTCGAGCTGGCTGAAAAAGGCGCAGGCACAAATGCCTGAAGCTGACGCACAAGCGCTGCTATCCGAACGTCTCGCGCCGGATATGTATCCGCTGTCGACTCAGGTTCGGTTTGCTTGTGTACAGGTCCAAGAGGCGGTCTACCGGCTTCAAGACAAGCCGCTGCCAGCCTCTATCATGGCACTGCTTGAAGAAGGTCGAAACGCAGGAGAGCAACCCGGCTCGCTCGCGGATGCGCAAACGCGTATTGATGAAACCACCGCTTTGCTCGACGGCCTTTCCCACGATGCGTTGGATGTAGGCGCGGACAAGCCCCTGGTGCACGAACTACCCAACGGCATGGTTCTCGATTTAACCGCGGAACAATATGCGCGGGATTGGACACTGGGTCAGTTTTATTTTCACATCATGACCGCCTATTCCATATTGCGCAGCAAGAAGGTAGAACTTGGAAAAGCTGATTATGTAGCGCACCTGTTTCCGTATATTCGCCCGGAAACGATTCCTAAAGCTTGAATGCTTGGTTATGGCGTGCAGTGTGGCAGCGTAACCGTTGAACGAGCTCAGCATACAGCCAGCGAATGTTCTCCGGCTGGTTTTACTCCGCGTACGCACTCACCCTCATAACCTCCCTCGTCAACGCATCATTCAATATCCCACGTTTGGCTTCCACCACCGTGAGCCATTCGCGGGCGCGGGGGATGCCGGTGTAGACCAACTCGCTTGTGTGGATGAAACGGGTTGTAGTCTATACAAGCAGAGCCTCGCCGCCTTAGTTAAGTTCAACTAGAGAGCAGCGAGGCCATGCCACATTGATACGAAAGTCAGGAAGAGCTACAGCTTGCAGGTTTATTTGCGCTGAAAATACCATCTGATTTCAAAGCTACTAATTGCAACAGTAGGCCAAGCCCTGCCACTGATGCGGCAGCAAAAGGCAGGGCCCACCCCCCCAACTGGAAGGCGAAAATCAGTCCACCAGCTGCGGCGCCAATTGCGCTACCCAGGTAAAGCGCAGATTCATTGAGTGCTACGGCTACATTACCGCCGCCAAGCCCTTCTCGAGCGGATATCAACTGGTTGTTCTGTGGTACTTGTAGGGCCCAACCCACAGCACCCCATATAGCAATTGGAACCATTGCCAGCCAGGCATTAATTCCCGCAGTGAAAGGCAAGGCTGCTAGTGATACTGCCAGCATAAGAATAATGATGACTACCAGTTTTGGCCCGCTAACTCGGTCTGCTATTGGACCAATAAGGAAACTGCCCACTACGCCGCCAATACCCCATACCCAGAGCCAGGGAGTAATATTTGAAATACCGCCGAAGCTTTCATTAGCCATCATGGGTGCGATGTAGGTGTAGAGCCCAAGGCTGGATACCGCTGCCAATAGTGAAACTGTCAGAATTAATGTGACTTTTCTATCTTTAAGGATGGCAAATTTTTCTCGCAGGGTAGAGGCTTCAGAGGCGGGAAGTGCAGGGAGCTTTATTGCCAGACCCACCATTGAAACAAGCCCCAGAATAGCAATTAGCCACATTGTTGACGCCCATCCAAATTGCTCAGCTATCATCAGTCCGGCAGGAACTCCCAAGACGGTACCGCTGGCCATCCCTCCCATAATGATTGCAAGTGCTTTGCCACGTTTATCTTTTGGCACGAGCGCAGCCGATGCTGCAATTCCCATGGCTAGGTACACTCCCGCACCAACGCCAGCAAAAATTCGAGTTACGATCAGTACTGCATAGTTTGTTACCAGCGCACTGGCCAAATTTGCAACTGTAAAAATGGCCAACGCAATGAGTAGGCCCAAACGCTGCTTATGGGCAGGAAGCATTGCAACGAATACTGGTGATCCGATTCCATAGGCCAGCGTAAAGGCCGTAACCAGCTGGCCAGCTGTCGCAACTGACACACTGAAATCGCTGACAATCATTGGCACCAGCCCAGCAATGACGTAGGACGCCATTCCTAGTGCAAAGGCACCCAGAGCAATCAGAAAAACCGCCCCCATATTTTGCTGTTTCACGTTTACCTCCAAAAAATAATAAAATCTGAATTGAGGCTGGCAATTGCCAAAACCGAGTAAGTACTTGCTACTGAATATCTACAGTGACGTCGTATTCAGTCAGCCAAGCGTTGAGTCCGGTGGCTAATTCAAGTCCCATGCGGTCATACATCGGGGAGACCGTGCCAAGCGTACGGTCGAGAATTTGATCCACAAGCTTTCGGTCGAGTAGTTGCATGACTGGCGCGTTAGGATCCTTAGAGATGCGTGCCATTTCGGTACGTAATGTCCTCTCATAGGCTGGATCCTGCGTTGATGGGTAAGGGCTTTTCACACGCTGGGAGATAGATTCAGGCAGAATATCTCCAGTAGCAGCACGAAGGATGCTCTTCTCACGACCATCGAAGCTTTTCATTTCCCAAGGGATATTGAATGCATACTCCACTAAGCGGTGGTCGCAGAAGGGCACACGGACTTCTAGTCCCACAGCCATGCTCATGCGGTCTTTACGATCAAGCAGTGTTTGGACGAAACGGGTTAGATTTACGTAGGTCATCTGGCGCATGCGCTGCTCGGTGGCATTTTCACCCGGCAGCACTGGCGTTTCGCTAATCGCCTGCTGATAGCTATCATGCAAGTAGTTTTCCATATCTAATTGCTTGAGTAGACTCGGATTGAAGAGGGTTTTACCGTCGAAGTACTTACCTGTGGCTGATGTCAGCCAGGGGAATGTTTCGGCTTCAATAGCTTCTGGATCGTGGAACCAGCGATAGCCACCAAAGACCTCATCAGCGGACTCTCCAGACAAAGCAACGGTCGATTGTTTACGCACTTCCTGGAATAAACGATAGAGCGAGGGCCACATGTCGCCCCAATAGGCTGGCGGTAAATCCAAAGCTCGAATAACCGTCTGTCTCAGCCCCGGGTCTCCAAGCTCCGCACTGTTGAGAACGATTTCTCCGTGCGAAGAATGGATTCTATTTACCAAATCCCAGACAAAAAGAGCGTCGCTCGAACCACGAACGGCATCTTCTACGAAGCCTGCTCCATGTTCTTCAAAGTCCACGGAGAATGACCGAATATTTTCATGGCCCTTTTCAAGCAGCTTCTTGGACGCCAGGGCCGTTATTATCGAAGAGTCGAGACCACCAGAGAGAAGGCTACAAAGAGGCACGTCGGTGATGATCTGACGATCAACAATGTCTTCTAATAGCTCACGGGTATAGGCTATGGTCTGTTCCTGAGTATCAGTATGTTCCGCTGCCTCAAGATGCCAGTAGGTTCGCTTATCCAATCCGTTGGGCGATATACGAATAACCTGCCCAGGGCGTACTTCTTTCATGCCATCAAAGATCGCGTGCTCGGGTGTTTTTACCATCTCAAGTATTTCACGGAGCCCATCAGCTTTAATCCGGCGCGGTACCAACGGGTTGGCAAGCAGAACTTTCGGTTCGGAGCCAAAAACGATCCCATCTTGTGTCTGGAAGTAGTAAAGCGGCTTGATACCCATCCGGTCGCGAAACAGGAAAAGCTCTTTGCAACGGGCGTCCCAAATAGCGAATGCAAACATGCCATTGAGCTTGGTTACTAAATCATCACCCCATTCCATAAAGGCCTTAAGAACGACTTCTGTGTCGCTTCGTGTTTCGAAAACGTGACCTTGAGCCTGGAGTTCTAAGCGGAGCTCCTGAAAGTTGTAGACCTCACCACTGTAGGTTAGAACCACGGTATCCTGCCCAGACGAATCGCGCTCCACCATCGGCTGACGCCCCCCTTCAAGATCGATGATGGATAAGCGACGATGACCAAGCCCAATATGGTCTGAAACCCATGTTCCACCAGCGTCGGGGCCTCGGTTGTACATTGTTGCTGTCATTGCATTCAGAGTGGCCTGTTCTGATTTCATATCTCGTTTAAATGACAACCAACCTGTTATTCCGCACATAATCGGATTCTCTTTAATAAATGGATTGAAGCGTTTTATTTGCGAAGGAACTAACCCAGCCCCTCAAGGCTTGATTCATCCTGCGTGAAAGTTCGCTTGGAACCCTGCACGTACTTGACGGGGCCAACTAAATTGGCGCGCCGATCAATTTCATTAAGCTGGCGCTGAAGCGAGAGAGCAGTTGTAAGGTCTGCTGAAGAAATGCTTGGTGGGGCTTGCTTGTAAACCTGATCGAGCACGTCCTGGCATAAATGCACCAGCTTGTAGATGGTATGCAGAGCCGTACCCGTTCGGGACTCTTCAGTTGAAACGCTAAGTAGTTCGGTTTCTTGGCCACCTGCGAGACGTTTCCATACACGTAGATTGTCTTCGTCCCAGTTAGGTGTATCGAAAATCATGCGGGCATACACCAACTCTCCTGATGGGTTCGCAAAGACCAAATCCACAGTGCGTTGGCGAACGATATTGACGAAACTGCTGTATCCAGTGACCACTGCATTACCTAATCGACTAGAAAATATAACCGTATCAATCACTTGGTTCCCTGAAACCGAGAAGTCAGACATGACACCTGATACATCTTGCAGCTTGAACTGGCCCTCGTTTGGACAAAGCCACTGGATCAGGTCGAGTGCATGAATGATTTCACTGGTCGCCCCGCAAGTAGGGCGTCTGTCATTGATGCGATCCTTGCCCCAATGAAAATTGCTCCGCAGTAACTTGAGTCCCTCTTCTAATATGAAACTTTTGAGTGACGTACTAATGAGCGAATAACGTTCAATCAAATCAAAGCTGAACCCGCTCACACCTCTCAGTGCGTCATTTACTGCATCAAGGTCATCGATCGCAGTGACTAGTGGTTTTTCACACACCACATGCCCTGTGTAATCCCTTAACTGCGAAAGAACACCGGCATGATTTGCATCGTTGACCGTGACAACTACTATTTGTGGGTTAAAGGCGACTAGAGCCTTACTAAGGGAGAAATAATGCTGCAGTGTATTGTCACGTTTTGTTCGACCAACATAGGCTAGCTTCAGGGGAGTATGGAAATGCCCTTGCTCATCCAAATATCTGAAAGCACGAAGAAACCGATTTCCTGCATACCCTAGCCCAACTATGAGAATATTCATGCTTTGTCTACCTCAATATAGTAAAGCGTTTTCTCTTCGGTATCCCTGTATCCGAGGCGTTGATAAAGTATTTCGGCATCCGGTGTTGTTTGAAGTACCCATTTAGTGATTCCATTATGCCGAAACCAGTTATGAATAAACTCCACAAGGGCAGTTGCAACTCCCAGGTTGCGAAAAATCGGATCCACTACGACCGTCTGTATCCAACCAGTCATACCGTTATATGCACCTGGACACGGCGCTCGTTGATCGATAATGCCGATAGCACAGCCAATTGGCTTTTCAAGCTCATTAATGGCTACTGCGACTAGAGTCTGGTCTTTGCACTCAAGTATATTTTCAAGCCACGCCCGATAGTGTGTGCGCCAGAGTTTTTTCTCCTCGGGCGAGTGGCTGGCATAGTTGCTCCGTCCGTCATCTAGCAGATGTCCCCGGAGTTGAATAAGCGCATCAATATCCTTTAGGCGAGCATGGCATACGTTAAATAGAACGTGATTATGGCTTTTAGGCAGGTACGTCATCTCGATCCCCTTCTGCAAAGTCGACATCGAAATGCGTTAGCACTTCAACAAGTGCTGATACCAGTGCATTGATATGGTCAATTGAATGGTTTGGTGTGACGTTGACCCGGAAGCGTTCAGTCCCAACTTTCACAGTCGGTGAGTTGATGGGTTGTAGGTAGATGCCATGCTTTTTGAGCAGTCTTTCAGAAGCCGCTTTGCACTTGCGCGCATCGCCAATCAGTACCGGCAAGATATGGCTCTGTGAACATGACATGACCGGTATACACGATTTGTTTAATGCGTCTCGTAATATTAGCGTTTTAGTATGTAGGGCATGCCGTTCATGCGTGCTTGTCATGAGATGGGAAATGCTGGTGTGGCAAGCTGTTACTATCGCTGGTGGAAGTGCTGTAGTGAAGATGAAGCCAGAAGCAAAGGAGCGAATGGCATCAATGAAGTTGTGAGATGCGGCGATATAGCCGCCGATGACCCCAACCGCCTTAGCCATCGTGCCCTGTATGAAATCAACTTGGTCGGCTAAACCAAGGTCAGCTGCAATTCCAGCACCACGAGGTCCGTATATTCCTACTGCATGAACCTCATCTAAATAGGTTAAAGCCTGATATTTTTTCGCAATGGCAACAATTTCTGCAATTGGCGCGATATCTCCATCCATAGAATAGATTGACTCAAAGATAACTAACTTCGGTCTATCTAGTGGTTGGGCTGCCAATATTTCTTCAAGGTGGCTAACATCGTTGTGACGAAAAACAGATCGCTCGACCGTTGTGGAGCGAACGCCATTGATGATTGAGGCATGATTTTTTTCATCACTGATAACAAGTACATTCGGTGTAAGGCGAAGAAGGCATTGGATGGTGGCATCGTTTGAACTGTAGCCAGTAGGGAAGACCAAAGCCGCTTCTTTACCATGCCAGTCAGCGATACTGGCTTCTAATTCAGAGTAGCTTTGATGCGTGCCTCCGATATTGCGTGAGCCGCCTGCGCCAGCACCATAATCGTCTATGGCTTTGTGCATCGCTGCAAGTACACAAGGATGTTGCGACATGCCAAGATAATCATTACTGCACCACATAACAATTGAGTTATGAGATGATGAATCGCTTGGTGTTCGCGCTAGAGGATAGCTTCCGCAAACCCTGTTTAGAGTAATGAATTCTCGGTACTGGCCGGAGTTTTTTAAATCACTTAACCTCTTTTTAATATTATGTTCAAACATACAAGCCCCCTGTGTAATAGTTAGACAATAAAAGCCGTTATCAAGCTTTTATGATCTTTTCTATCAGTTTTGCAAAAGACAGTATTATTCTAGCGCTTCTTGGTGCACCAGCAACTGTACTTAGGGTCAGGGGCGTGAATTTTAGGCAGAAAAAAGCCCCGCTTTGTTTTCGGGGCTAACTATCTTATTATTTTCCTATCAAACCATGTTCAGACGCAATTGAAATAACTTGTCTCGAGCTATACACATCCAGCTTGTTTTTTATGTTTGCTACGTGAAATTTTATTGTACGTTCAGAAATACCTAAGATTATGGCAGTTTCTGAATAAGTTTTGCCGCAGCCTATCCAGTTTATTACTTCTTTTTCTCTCCAAGAAAGCCTTTTTATCTGTTCATTTCTTTTGATGTTTCTGTTTTGCTTATATTGTTTTACATAGTTCTCATGGTGTCTTAGTAAAACAAATTGAATTTCAGCTTTGTGGGCGTCAACTATTGAGTCTAAATATGGGTCTTTTTTGTCAGCGCAGATTGTGAGAACACCGATATCATTGTTGTGAGAAATGGAGACAAAGGTGTGGCCTTTCACAATTCTATATTTTAAAGCATTGGCTGCTAGTTGGTTGTTGTTAGTTTTATTAAGCCCTTGAGTCATCCACGAAAAGGGCAATACCGTATTTTTAGAAATATCAAGGACAGGATCAATATTGTATAAATAATTTTCTTCGTATTCAGAAAGCCATTCGTTGGGTAAGTTTGTAATTATGTTAGGTCGGTCATCGAAACGTCCTGAATAAAAGTAGGCGTACCTCTTTGCACCCAAAGATTGCAACTCAAGGTCTAGTTTCTTGGTTATATTATTAGCATTTTCTGTTATTTCATGATTGAAAATAACTCCATCAATGTCAGTTTGACTAATCATCTCTATGCCCCTATCCGTCAAAGTGAGAAAGCCGGTATCACTTATTCCCTTATTGCTAGGCAAATGATTTCTTATTGTTCAAAAATCTTATCATGGCATTTTATGCTTCGGAAAGCAGGCGCTGATGCCAAACCGAGTTCTGCGGGCATGGGTATCGCAAATGGCACCTCGCCATCGTGGTGCTCCGCCTGGCGCATGTAGATGGCAAGCAGCAGGCAAGAGGCAACGTAACGCTGGTCATACCTGTAGCCGAAAGTGTTATTAGGTAAATCTATGCGTCTACGACATTTATTGCTAGGCTAATTTTACTAGAGCGAAAATCGCCGCAGGGAACAACCTAATGCCACAGGCACCACGCATTGAGCTTCACCACGCTAACCAGCGCTTGCAGGTGCATGTGGATGGCAAATTGCTTGCCGACTCCACCCAAGCCCTCGAACTCCGCGAAACCGGCTACCCACCACGCCACTATTTCCCGCGTGAAGACGTGCGGATGGATTTGTTTACCACCTCAGAAACGACGACCTATTGCCCCTTTAAAGGCAATACGGTGTATTTCTCGCTGGGCGACAATACGAAATTGCCTGGAGCTACGAGCAGCCGATTGAAGGGATGGAAGTGATAGCGGGTAGGGTGGCGTTTCTTGGAGAAAGGTGTGGATGTGCTGGATAGTGTGCATATGCATGTTGTTTGCCTATCTTTGCGAAAGCACTGTATAAGTTGAAAACAGGTACTCCCATGCATCGAAAAATACAGTGAACGCAAATGATGAGCACTACAGAAATATATTTAGAGGGTGATTGCGCTCGGTTTTATACAGCCATCTAGAGATAATAATTATCAGTGATCGAGAGATTTGCTTAGTTAAATAGACTCAGGGTATGAAGTGCAGTTCTTGCTTGAGTCTCCTTCACTTCTTCTTGCTTAGGCTAAATTTAATTTAATAAGAAAAAGTAGGCGAACGCATACCCGCCGCTTCTTTGGTAGTTGTAAAATTTTGCACGCTATTATCGTAAATATTAGTTCAAGGAGTTGTAAATGGATAAATTGATAGATGAGGAGCTGTTCGCTCAAATTGAGGAGCACTTAAAGTGCAATGAGCAAAATTGGTTGATGGGTGCAGGTGTCAGCTACGATGCTAAATTGCCTCTGATGTATCCTTTAACTAACAAGGTTAAAAAAGAAATAGCAAATAAAAATAAGGAGTTATTTGATGAAATAGTTGCTCCCTTAATCGATGAATTGCCCGAAAACTGTCATATCGAGCATGTCCTTAGTCATATTGGTGACTACGCAGCTTTGTGCGAAAGGAGTAAAGAAAAGAAAACAAAAATTAATGGAAATGAAATAAGTCTGACTAGTCTAGTAGAAGCTCATAACTCTATTCTAGAGTGTATATCAAATGTTATTCGATGTGGTTATGTTGAAGATGAAAATGGAGAGACAGCTGAAGAAGGTACTTTATCTGCACCAATTGTCGATATTGAATCTCATTTAGAATTTGTTGATGCTCTGTTTAACCATGCGTCGGCTGGTGTATATGAGCGAAGGAAAACAGTTAATATTTTTACAACAAACTATGACACCCTTTTGGAAGACGCCTTAGCACTAAATAAAGTCCCTTACTGGGATGGGTTTTCGGGAGGAGCAGTAGCTCATCGCACACAAAGGTACGGAGAACCCACGCCTTTAAATGGACAGCGTGCAAATTTGATTAAAATGCATGGATCAATAGATTGGTTCCTTTGCGATAAAGGACATGTATGGAGAGTCAGAGACAATGACCGCTACCCAAAAGTAGATCGTAGAGTTCTAATTTATCCTCAAGCTACAAAGTACATTGCCACTCAACAGGACCCATTTTCTACGCAGTTCGATTTGTTTAGAAAAGCCCTAAACTCGACGAATAGTAATGTTTTGGCGGTGTGTGGCTATAGCTTTGGAGACGATCACATAAATAACGAAATTGAGTTCGCTTTGTCTAAAGAGGAAAATAAAACTGTTCTCGTTGCGTTCTTAGAGTGCAAATATGAAGTCCCCGCTTGTTTGGAAAAATGGCGGCAATCAAGTTTTGGCCAACGAGTTATCATCGCTTCTCAGCATGGTCTTTATGTCGGAGGCCAAGGGCCATTCAAAAGAAAATGTGAAGAAGATTATTGGTGGACATTTAGAGGTGTCACATCAGTTCTTAAAAATGGGTGCGAGGTATAACTATGTTTACGCCAGTTGATGAATTAAAAGTTGGGCAGGTGGTTGAAGTAACCGGCACTAATATAAAGGTTGAAATATCTGATAAAATATCAGAATTAACTAGAACTTTTAATGGCCGCGTTTATCCGATAGGACAAATAGGTAGTATGATTAAAATTCACTATGGACGAAAAATAATTTTCGGCTTAGTGACAATGCTCAGAATGCGATCAGAGGAATTGATTGAGTCAGGTAAACCAGTCAATGCTGATTCTGATCAGCGTGTAATGGAGGTTCAATTATTAGCTGAAGGCAGTTGGAATGCATCTGAATCTAAGCTGTCTTTTAGGCGAGGTATAAAAACCTACCCACTGCCTCAGCAAGGTGTTTTTATATTAACTAACGAAGAGGTTGCTAATGTTTACCAGTCTGCGGAGGGAGTGAGAAACGAAGAAGTTGATCCCCTAGTGCCCTTTGCGGTTTATAGCGCATCTGAATCTACGGCTTGCAGAGCCAATATTAATAAGATGTTTGGTATGCATTGTGCTGTATTAGGCTCTACGGGTTCGGGTAAATCTGGAACTGTAGCTGCGATAATTCATAGTGTCCTTTTCCATAAAAATAACGATGAGGAACTGTCGCCCCAAATAGTAGTTATCGACCCTCACGGTGAATATGGTTCGGCTTTTCGAGAGCGGTCGGTTCAGTATCGCGCATACGATATTGCAGCAGGTCAAGATGACCAAGAAGAAATAAAGCTTCCTTACTGGTTAATGTCTAGCGATGAATTTACTAATTTGATTATCGGAAAGACTGAAAGGAGTGCTACAAGTCAAAATAACGTAGTTCAAAAAGCGCTTGCTCACGCGAGAATGGTTGCTGCTGGAATTATAAAACCTTGCCCGAGAGAGTTTGGTACTGATGCGCTGAACCATTTAGAAAATTTTGATGATTCAGATCTTTGTGATGGCAAAGATACATCAGACATTTTGGAATTCGATCGAGATAAGCCTAGGCCGTTTTGCCTAGATGAATTTGAAAGTCATGTCAGATACATACAGGGTGGCAGGATTACCAACGCTGGGCATATAAGCCTTTCAAATACTGACCTTGCTAAATCTCCTGTACCTTCCGTTTTAGACAAGCTTAAAGTTCTACGTAGGGACAATCGACTTTCTTTCATGATCCTGAATCCGTGAAGCCGGCGCCGACACTTTCCCTATCACCGCCAGCGAGCACTTTTTGATCATTCGCCCCGTGCAAGTTGGCTTTCGCAAGCCCGTTATTGCCAAAACCCACCGTGCTGATCGGTGCTGACG